>JBAYPC010000098.1:0-8472 GCA_041677905.1 Alkalispirochaeta sp.
ATCGGCCGGGTGAGACGGCTCTTACGGTACTCCGAGACGGAGAGGTTTTTGCCGGCGGAGGAACGGACCGTCCTTTGGCGGTCGGTTCTTCCTTCAAACTCGCCGTCCTGAAGGCCCTTGAGGACGCCGTTGCCGCCGGAAGGACGTCCTGGAACGAAGTTCTTACACTGGATGACCGTGACCGCTCGCTTCCGTCGGGGGTCATGCAAAGCTGGCCTGCCGGGAGTGCTGTGACCGTAGAGACGGCGGCAATCCTTATGATCAGCCAAAGCGACAATACCGCCACCGACGTTCTCATCCGTCATGTGGGGAGAAATGCTGTAGAAGCGTACACCCCGGACTCACTGCCTCTTTTGACGACCCGCGAGGCCTTTGTGCTCAAAGCCGACGCCCAAGCGGCGGTCCGCAAGCGATTTTTGGCGTCGTCTGTGAGGGGCCGCCGAGAGATACTCGCGGATATGGAAGGTGAGTTACCGTCGACAGGCCTTTTTGCAGGGGATCCCGTCCACCCGGAGATCGAATGGTTTTTTACCACCGAGCAGCTGGCGCGGCTCATCGCCGGGATTGACCGCAAGGATATCCTCGGAATCAACCCGGGCCCGATCAGCGCCGAAGCGTGGAAGGAGTACGGCTACAAAGGCGGCTCTGAACCGGGGGTGTTCAACGCGACGCTGTTTCTTGCCACACCGGAAGGCCGGACCTATTCGATTTCGGCCTCTCAAAATCGGACTGATGCTGATGTGGATGCTGAAGGGTTTTTTTCTGCGCTTCAGGCGATCATGACTCACCTGTGGTGATGGGGTAGACGCGAGAGCTGGAAATCCGATGAGGTCCTGGATGTATCTTTGGCGTGTTTATTGCTGAACTTGCCGAACTGAATGGTCTGGTCCTGCCGCCGGGTGAGCCGGGATGTATCTGCACGGTTTGAGAATGGCGCCGGGCAACGGCGCAAGTTCAATTAAATTCTGAAGAACGAAATCAACGGGGTGATATCCAGATACGGTCTGTCGGAGCAGCGATTTCAGCAATGAAAACGGCAGGTAATGATGGTAAGGGTGTCTTCGGAAACGGTGTAGACCAGGCGATGCTCGTCGGTTATCCGACGTGACCAGTGGCCTTGAAGCTGGTGCCGCAGAGTCTCGGGTTTGCCGTTTTCGGTGAATACGAGGTTCATGGTTCTATCAGATTGTGGGGCTTGGCCTTTCCTTCTTTTGCCTGTCGGATTGACTCTGCGAGATGGCGCACATTTGCCTCGGTCGAATGCAGGTGGGCCGTTTCTATGAGGTTGTTGTATTCATCAATAGATATCATCACGACGTTCTGGTTGTCTTTACGAGCGACAATCAGAGTTTCATTATCGTTGTGGACTCGGTCCAGGTAATCTTTCAGGTTTCTCCGAAGGTCGGAGTAGCTTACTGCGTTAATATTGTACTCCTTATGGTACTGTTTATTGTACGTTTTTTCGGTAATGGAACAAGGGGGTTTGGTGTCTCCAAGCTGCTGGGCTGTATCTGCCAATGGAAGCGATGAAGGACACCCCTTCCATGCACATGACTATATTTACGCATCTCGGGGAAGGAACACCGTTATTTTTTCACGGTCAGCCGGACGATCCCGAGGACAGCTCATGCATCAGATCTTCGATAAACTGTTCTGTCCGGTCGTTCTTGACGACAACCGATACATCGTTGCGAAAGAACCTATGGTTCTTGTCGCGTTGTGCAGAGAGCCAATTGAAGGAGCCTTCTATCAAGACCACCCTGTCGATTGCTACTGCCTTGTTGTGAATTCCATCTCGTTCGATCACGATGCCACCCGCCTCTTCGATCGCCCGGCGGCCGCGCTCTGAACGTTTTTTGAGTTGCCCTCGTTCCCTGTCAAGGAATCGATCAGTATATACTGTGACTTCCACCTCCCGTTTAGTTGTTGAACGAATCAAGGGAATAAGTCCATCCGCTTCGATTGCAGTGATCGAAATAAAAGGTGATACGATCACGAGACGTTCAGTCGCCACTTCAAAGGCGCGCTTAAGGGCGCGAACATGTTGAACACTCGTGGAGAGCCGGGAAACACCGTGGATATCTTGTTCGTCACTGGATTCAAACTCTGTTGCTTTCTCGTAAACGAAAGCTGCGCCGATCTCATTCTGTGGGTCGGCAAACAAAATCTGGGCAAGAGCTCCCGAGGGCAGCCAATCACACGCTGGGTTGAAAAAACTCATTTCGCCGATAACGATAAAATGGTGCTTTGCCCGTGAGACAGCAACATTCAGCATGTTAAAATCGGCATCAAAAAACGTGGATATTCCACGCTCATTGGAGCCGTAGGTTGGAGAAAAAACTACAACCGGCCGCTCCGCTCCTTGCAATGCATGTACCGTACCAACTACCAGTGAAGATGCATCTATACCTTCCCTTTCAAGGGCCGATCTTATTTCTTCCCTCTGTGCGCGAAACGGTGTCACAATTCCAACGATTTCTGACAACGGTTTACCGTCGTAGCTTGCCGTCAGTTCTTCGCTGTATACCGCCAGGAAGCGAGCGATCGCTCTTGCTTCGGCTTGATTTCGTCGGCTTCCTTTATGGCGGGATGCGTTACCACGAACGTTGATATACCCAACCGCTGGAAGGCTGTTAATCGGTAAGTTGTTCTGTTGACGATGTTTTCTCATTCCTGCCAACGAACCAGCTAGAGGAATAAGGCGTCCATCATATACGTAGGTGTTGGAGTAATTAATGATCTCGTCGACGGAACGTCGATGTTCACTCAGAAATGCCCCGCGTACCGGCAGATCCGACGGTATACGGTACGGGCTGATCCGTTGGGCAAGATGCATAAGACTCCCGTTTGACGCCAACACTTTCAATTTCTGTAAACGGCTCAACCATTCACCCTCGGCGGCAAGACCGAGCATCGATAGATTTGCCTCGTCGGTATAGCGGCTTGTAGTTCCCCAGATTGGTTGAATTTGATGTACATCACCGACCACGAGAGCCCGCTTGGCAAACATGAACGGTGCAATCCCCACCTCCGGTGCAACCTGTCCAGCTTCATCAACGATTAGTAAATCAAAAACATCGCCAAGAGGTACACTCTCCCACCCTTCATCACGACCACGACGGTATACGGTCATAAACCGTGGTATAGAGTGGCACGTTGCGACAAAGAGAGGCGTCAAATGAGCGAGTTCCCGGAATAGGCTTTGGCGCCCCATGGCTCCATTGGAAAATTCGTTGGTCCGGCTCTGTACTACGTGTAACCATCTCGCTTCCCAGAAGTGTAACGCCAACAGGAATGCACGATTCCTTGCAGTTACATCAAGGGCAGCGGCGATAGTTACGTACCATGGAGGTACAAACCGTATTTTCTGTCCGGCGTCCTTATCTGGTTGCGAATCAAAAAGATACCTCTCCCAACGTTCCTGCAGCAACTGTAGCGGGACGGTAGTCGTCTTGAAATGGTCGCGGTTGCCTTTTGCCGTTGCTACGTTTTTTCCAGCCGTCGCCATCAACCCGTTGAGTTTTTTTGTTACTTGTGACGGATGTTTCACGTTATCAAAAAAATGACTGGGTACATTGGGTCCCAGACGCAATCGAATTTCCTCAATCCGCTGGGTACGAATACGTGGCACGAAACTGAAGATGCGGCGTATTGGAGACTCATTATCGTAATACGTGAGAAGTTTTTCCCTCGCAGTATCGGCCAGGTCTTGCGCCTCCTCTGCCCGTTTGAGGTTGATTTCCAATTCGCAATACCGCGCGGCAAGGGTAGCGAATGGATCAGCTCCAATTTCAAAACCATCAGCGAGTATCTTTGAGGATCGGACGCATTGCCTGATAAGGTCTACTTCCTCTGCAATCCTGGCGTGAAGGTATGCAGCGGCTTCTTCAACGTTTGTCACCGATTCCTGCGCTTCGGGAAAGATTTCCGTCAACTTTCGGAGGAAATGTACCGTTTCGGTATCGATATTTAACCCAAGAAGATTGGAGAAGTAATCGCCGTCAATTTTCCCTCGTAGAATGGTAAGAACGGGCGCATCTCGCCCGCTTTCGGCCCATTCTTCGGCTTTCCGGGAGGATGCCATGTACGTCCCAAGTGCTTTGACGGTTGAAATCCATCTCCTTTCAAGACTGGTCGTTCCTTGTGTTGAAGCAAAGCTGTCAAGGATATTTGTTATCGCTTGATTATTGGTAGAACTTGCCAGAATCAGCGGAGGTTCGTCGCCATTGTGCGCAGCAGACACAACCATATTTGCCACCACTGTCTGGAGTAATGTGGTCTTACCCGTCCCTGGGGGACCATGGATCGCGAGAGTCTCCCCCTGCCGCGTAGATGTATGCGCGGCGAACGCTCTTCTCTGGGAGTCACTGAGTGGAAAAAGATTCCCCATCTGACCAACATGTTGTTCATTCAGAAAAATCGTGGCATCGTCGGCGTGCTCCCGTTCTTCAGTTTCATCAGTCTGTGTAACCAGGGACGACGCCAACCGAGGGATGGTTTTTCCTTTTCGCCGATAGGCATCATATAAGGCAACTATTGCGTCGCTTATTCCCCGTTGCCCTGCCGCCGTGACCGTTACAACATCACGACGCACGTAGCTCTCTACCGTAGTTTCAGAAAACGTCTTTCCCACAACATGTTTGAAGACGCGTTCCGCTGAAAGCCTATACTCCTCCCATGAACCGTTTTCAATTTTAATTGAGTCCATCGCAGCATCGTAGCTTTCGGAGGTTCCAAGCACTGGCATCCCTTCGTTTTCACCTGACGGACTTAGGGCTTGTCGTATGAACCATGGTAGCTCGTTCGTTGCTTCGGGGGGCAAGAGTGTACCATCGGAACACAATCGGGCCGGAATCCAGAACGGATAGAAATCTCCAGTACCGGCTTTTTTGCCATGGGACGTTTCCGGTGAAAAGTATATCGGGGCTATCTGGACACTGACTTCGGACAAGGGTTCAACACCGTCTTCCTCAGAAACAATCTTAGAAAGAAATCGTACTGCGCGATCCCCGTTCAGGTCCGCAATGGAATTCAGAATGATCGAATTGTTGTTATCTGAATCGTTTTTGCGCGGATCGGCCGTCCGCTCGCTATCGACGAGGGAGTTTCTATAATACCGCAACCATTGTTTAGGGTCATTGGTGTCCGTCACATCCGTTCCTTTTTGATATTTTTTGTGTCTACTGTCGAGTAAGTTTCCTGTAAACTACAGTACCAACAAGAATGCCTTTTGAGAAGGCACATCCAAGGGGGGGGACTCCGTTGCCAGCGCCGGATGGTGACGCGACGGAAAATTTGGGTACACCACATATGCTCCCCTTTTATTCCAAGATTTATCAAACCACGTTCTTTCAACGTCTTTCCTTTTCGTCGACGTCTTCGTCAATTTCTCCCCTACTAATCACTGACCATTACCCTTCCGCTGAGGTATCTTCAGGATTCGTCTGCCAATGGAAAAAGGGAATTCTAATCGTCATTGATCATGGTGATAGAACGGAATCGGTCCATGATGGTGGAAAATCGCCGCTGTCCTTTCGGGTGATGGGGGAGATACCCCAGCACGGCGTTTTGAAAACCTATTGTCGGGACAAGTGGTTGGAGGGAATCGCGGATAAATGCTGTGACATCGGGGTTTGCATGTGTTATTTCCGCCACGATCGTTTGGCGACCGTCTACGACGGCGATGACGTCTTCGATGTCACGACTGCCAATGGGATCGTTGTATCCTCGATCGGTAAAGGCCTCCAGTTTTGTAGCAAGAAAAACAACCGGATCGATCACCCTAATAGACGTACCGGAGGGTAACGTGACGGTATTTCCGGTACGGATCGCCTCGGGATACCAGCGATTGGAGAACCCGAGGTAGCGCGGATCGGTCGGCATGACGTCTACGATTGTGTCTTCAACCTGCCAGCGACACAGTGGTGCACCTGAATATACAGCGTTGCGAAAACCGATCTCCCGGAGGGTATCGTCCAGGTCTGCCAGGGCACGGCGGGAAGCCACGTCTATGATTACATCAACGTCGTCGGTGAGGCGAAACTCGTTTATGCCCGGATCCGTGACGAGAAGGCGAACGACGGCGCCTCCTACAAATACTACTTCCTGACAGAGTGGTCCAAGTGCAGCCGCGACGCGTTCGATCATGACGATTGCCTCGGTCATGCTGCCGTATCCTCCGCGAGAATGCGCTCTTGCAGAGCGCTGGCAGCTGCGGTCCGCTCTCGTACTCTGCCGATCCGCAGGGCGTCCACGCACGACAACAGCTCATAAAGGATTGGGTCCTGCTGCGCTGCGCCGGGGACCGAACGGTACAGGGGTGAGATGGATACTCCCTCTGTTGTGCCCGATTGATCTTCCCAAACGGGTGTTAAGGGCTGATCCGCCACGATCACCCGATTGAGGGGCGGAGCGGCGTGGGCTGTGGGCATGCCCCAGACCGGCGGTCCGATCTTTGCGGGAAAGGCGTACCGTACGCCGTGAACGAGAAACTCCAGTAAATTGGGATGGAGAACCGTACGGATTACTTCCGCATACAAGCGGGCGGCCTGAGCGCGTACAATTGCCGAATGCACCTCAGACGCACTCATCCCGAGCTCGCCGGCAAGCCCGGCGTAGGTCCATGGTTGTTTTCCGATGGCGACGAGCTTGAGGAGAACCAGGACGTCTTGGGGTTTGAGATTCGTACTCATAGGTATATGATATTCTTGATTCGCGAATTACGCAAGGTGTTTTAACTCTCCGCATAATCCCGACGAGGCAACGACGTATCCGTTTTGAATCGTGTGGGACAAATACGGTATGATGGTATCCCTGAAACGCCGGATGAGGCGGGTGAAAACTCCGGTCCACGGAACAGAAGCTCCGCGGAACCGCATGGTTCAGTTTTGAAAAGCAGTTTGAGAGCAGGAGTAGAAAAATGGGAAAGAATAAGGATGTCCGGGCGGACTACAAGCAGTTGATTGTGGACACCGGGGTTGAGATGATTGAAACGGGAATGACCGTCGGGACGTGGGGTAATATCAGTGTGCGGGACCCCGAGACTGATCTTGTGTATATCAGTCCCAGCGGAATGAACTACACCGATATTGAGCCGCAACACGTGGTTGTCATGGATATGGACATGAACGTTGTCGACGGTGAGGCAGAGCCTTCTGTTGAAAAGAACATGCACACTGCGGTGTACAAGAACCGGAGCGACGTGAATGCGGTTGTTCATACTCACCCGACCTGGTCTACGGTTTTTGGTGTGGTCCGGGAGAAGCTGCCTGCCGTAAGCGAGGACTTTGCCCAGATTGTGGGGGGTGAGATTGAGTTCTGTGCCACCTACGAGTTGCCGGGGACGCCGGAGCTGGGGGTAAGTGCTGTGGCCGCCCTGAAGGACAACAACGCGGTATTGTTGCCGAACCACGGGGCGCTGGCGGTTGGACCGGATATGGGTTTCGCTCTCAAGGTGAGTGTTGTTGTGGAAAAAAACGCCCAGATTTATCTTTTTGCGAAGCTGCTGGGAAAACCGACGCTCTTTGAGCAGAGTGACATTGATGCGATGCAGAATTTTGCCCGTACGCACTACGGGAAGCAGAACCGGCGCTGGACTGAGAAGGCGAGGTAGTGGGGAAGAGGTGAAACAGGGAATCCGAGATGCTTGGGTGAGAATCACCTACCGCAGAGAACGGTCCATGTACAGCTCCAGTTCGACCATCCGCTCCAGGAGGTCGTCCGGGGAGGCGCCGGGGAAGTTGGCCAGAACGATTTCTTTGGCGAAGAGGCGGCCGACGTAGCGCAGTTTGCTGGCGGACTGCCGGGACGCGTAGACGAAATCGGCGTGGCCGGAGTTGACGGTGATGAGGGACTCGTCGGGGTTGTACCGGGAACGCCAGAGTTCGCCGGGGGCGTAACGGTAGGTATAGCCGGGCAGGCCGTAGCGCCCGACGGCGCCGGTCCCGGTATTGCGGGCTGAGGCGAGTTCGGCGGTGACGGTGACGGTTGCTTCGGCTTCACAGGTGATCTGATCCTGTTGGGCCACGGCGTGGATAACGGCAAGCTCCGGCTCTTCCGGGGCGTGGTAGGTAACAAACTCGCCGGTCTCGGCGCTGATGCGGCCGTTTCCCGTCTGGATGGTCCAGGTAATTGTCACATCTGAATCGACGACTCTGCGTGATTTATCCCGTGGTACGGCGTGAAGGGCGCACTCTCCGCCGACGGCAACGCGGGCGGCGGCAGGCCGCAGGTCCAGGCGGTAGAGGGGGCCGGGAAACTCGAAGAAGGCACGCTGCCCTGCATCCCGCTCGGCCGGGGGATCGGTCACGACGACGCCGGGGACGGTGCCGCTGTCGGAGGCGGACTCTGCGTCGGCTGACTCTGCGGCGGCGAGGGGGTCATCACCGGAGGGGTCGGCGCCGGCCGAGCCGGCGCCGGGAGCGCTGCCGGGTGTGTCACCGCTGGCGCCGGTGCCGTCGGCGGCGCCGGCGC
>JBAYPC010000099.1:0-8462 GCA_041677905.1 Alkalispirochaeta sp.
CCATGGGCTATGGCGGTCTTCCCCACTCCGGGCTCTCCAATCAGAATCGGGTTGTTCTTCATTCGCCGGCAGAGCACCTGAACGGTCCGTTCCAGGACGTCTTCCCGGCCAATCATCGGCTCCAGTCGTCCCGCCGCAGCTTCCGCCACAAGTTCCTGGGTAAACTGGTCAAGAGCGCGTTTACGCTTCTTCTTTCCCCTGCCTGGATCGACCTGATCGTCTTCGGCATCCACCTGTTCGTCCGGTTCATGTTCACCGTCCATCGAAAAGTCCGGTTCTTCATCTTCATCTTCATCGTCCCAATCGGGAACACCGTGACTTATCACTTCCAGTAAATCGACCCGCTCCAGGCCTTCGTTTCGGAGAAAATAACTGCCGAACGACGAGGCTTCGTCAAAAATCGAAACGAGGATATCTCCTATTTCAACCTTTTCCTTGCCTGCCGCTTCAGTGTGAAAAACCGCCCGTTCGATGACGTTCTGAAACCCCAGAGACTGACTCGGATCTTCATCTTTGTCGATCTGCGGGATTTCGGTTTCAAGGTATTCCTCCAGATTTTCCCGAACTAAATCGGAGTCGACCCGGCATACGCGAAAGACCGCCCGGGGGAAATCGAAATACAGAGCTGCATACAGTATGTGCTCCGGAGTAAGAAACTCATGGGAGCGGTGTTTCGCTTCCTGGTACGCCGCACTCAGCAGCGCTTGTAACTCTCTGTCTATATGCATCGAATTTACGACGCCTCCTCAAGGGTGCACTTCAGGGGAAAACCGTTCCGCCTGGCCATTGACCGCACCTGTTCAACTTTAGTCGCCCCGATATCGTAGGTAAAGAGCCCTACTATACCTTTTCCTTTCTTGTGGACACTCAACATTATGGAATGAGCCTCCGCAGGACCCTTCCTGAAGATCTTTTTCAACACCTCCACTACGAATTCCATAGTCGTATAGTCGTCATTGTGCAGAACGACGCGGTACCGCTTCGGTTCATCAACCTTGCGCTGTACCTTCTCTTTGAGCTGACCGCGTCCATCAGGTGCTTTAGAGTCACTCATAACGCCTCAGAATTTATTAAAAATTTTTGAAAACGTCACTCTTTGGAAGGAGGGAAAAAACCGATTTCATCGCGCCCGCTTCGAACAAAGAGCTGTACTTCGGCGGAAACACCGGTGTACGCCCTGCCGAAGTCGGGATTTGCGCCGGACCTGAATGTAAGCCAGTACCGTCCGTCCGGTTCACTGCGAAAGTTTTCAATCAAAGGTCCCAATCCCTTGGGCTCGTAGATGTACCGTGCGGTACCACCGGTACTTTCAACTAAAAAACTCAACTCCGGATCGGGCGTTCGCTGTTCAAGCAGTAGAAGGTGAAAACGAATGCCGTTATTGTCGAGATAGGACGCAAGTTCTTCCAGGGTGTGTTCGAAAAAAGCGCTGTCCCCTACGGTCCCGTCGCCGACAAGAACAACATTACGCCGCAACCCGCTTTCAAGCAACCGCGTGGCCGCAAGGCGAATGGTACGATCCAGAGAAACCTGGTCACGCCGGAAGATGCCGTCCCGTTGCGTCATTTCCTGAGCAATGCGGTCGGCAAAGAGCTGTGGCGTAGCCGGCCTCTCCGATACCAGGACTGGCTCACCAGCTGCCGCATATACCGAGAATATATCCGACGGGGGTAGTGCGTTTGCAAGATCAAAAACGCCCCGGGCGGCGTCTTCAGTATAACGTTGGCCTGACCGCATCTGGACAACCGCGACGGTATCCAGGGATGTTACATTGCTTCCGGCTGATTCTATTTCGGCCCCATTCTGGGGGCGTCCATTTTCGGAGATAATAAAATTCTCGGAGTCCAACCCGACAATCGGACGACCTGTACGATCCTGAACGGAGACGAGAACTCCTATTAACGGATACTGTCGGGTAAGGATACGCTCAACTCGAACATCGAGACCGGCGTATAACGTCCCTTTCGGTTCGAACAGGGCAAAATCATCGGCATCGAAATCACTGACGAGGATCCGGCGGTTGGCATCACGGGCAACGGAACTGAGTCGTTTCCGTTCTTCGTCGGTAATTGATGCAAGGACATACTCCCGGCGGGGATCAAAAATCAACACCCTGTCGCCGGCCGTTATCATGAGCAGGTTTTCGTCGTACCAACCGATATCTTCCACCACAGTTCCGCTGATAGCGCGCTTGGGACCACGATCGTCGGCCAATGGCAGATCTATTCGGCGCAGAAAATTACCGCTACCGTCAAAAACCTGAAGTGCCGGCCCTTCATCATCAACATCGGCTATGAAAACCGTACCGTCCCGCACCGCCAGTCCCGTCGGACGGCTAAGGCCGCCGAAAAACGGCGTTGCGTCTCCTATAGTCAGTACAAAATCGCCGTCTACAGTGAACTTGCTTACCCGGCGATTTCCCCATTCTGAAACGTACACAAACCCGTCGACGACTTCCACGTACTGGGGACCCATCAGCTGCCCGTCTCCGAGTCCGGATTCCCCGATCGAGAACAGCCGTGCTCCTGTATCTTCGAACACGGAGATTCGGTCCCGACCGAATTCGGTGACAAAAAGCCGGCCGTCACTCCAGGCGGCATCAAAAGGTCGGTCCAACCCTTCCAGACCACCTCGTATCCTCGTTCGGATACGACCGTTGGGGTTGATTCTCAGTACTTCCTGGGTGCCGAGCGAAACCAGGAAGAAGTCTCCTCCCGGTTCAACGGCAACTCCGCCGGGCCTCCGAAACAGAGTCGTATCACCCCTGCGACCGAAGACCCGCTGAGACCGGCTAAACTCAAGGTCTTCTTCCAGGAAGGGAAGTACACCGCGCTGGAAGCGGAGATGTTCTATCCGGGACTGCAAGTACGCCTTCGCCTCTCCCCGGTCGGCGATTACTTCCCATTCACCGAGAGCGGCGTCTTCAAAGCCGCTGTGGAAGTACGCCCGCCCCAACCACTCCCGAGCACGAAAGTCGTCGGGCTGCAGTGCAAGGGTACGGGTAAACGCGATGATGGCATCGTTGAATCGGCCCGCGTGAAAGGCGTGTACGCCCCAGCGAAACTCTTCAGCCGCTTCTGCCGCGGCCATATCTATCTGCTGCGTCGCCGCATACGACGGAAGAAACGTCAGAAATACGGCGAACAGAAAGATGGCGGCGCCGACCGGTATGGTCTTAAGGAGAGTGGTTTGTCGGCAGTTATGGACGACCTTGACGTGACGGTTTTTCACGTTTGCACTCCTGCTTCACTGAGGAGCTCTTTGAAATGCGCCACAATTTCGGGATTGCCCCGGGAAAGACGAACCGCCCGCTCGTAGAGCTTTTTTGATTGCTGAAGATTGCCCAACCGTCGTTGAACCAGAGCGAGTGAATCCAGATACGCCGGATTTTCCGGGTAGCGCCGAAGGGCAACTCGGCAGTGTTCCAAAGCGACATCCAGTTGAATGTTGTTTTCTCCCAGGATAAAACCGAGGGAATTATGGGCGTTTGCGTTCTCCGGGTCAATTTTCAGTGCCTTCTCAAGGTTCGCCACCGCCGGTGCAGTTTTCCCCTGGGCGTACACAACGTACGCTAAGGCGGCATAGACTTTGGCCGATTCGTAACCGTCCTCAAGCAGTCGGTTCAACTCAAATTCGGCCAGTCTGTACCGGCCGCTGACGGCGTAGATGTACCCCATTATCATTCTACTCTGGTAGATGTGCAGAAAACCGATCTCAGAGTTAACGACCTGTTCCAGGTACAACAGTGTTTCGTCATGCTTGTCCAGATGAGCATAGCACAGGCCGATGTAGTAACTCAGCGTGGACTGTTCTTCCTCTTCCACATGGACCGACAGGAAAGTGTCCAGCGCCTGCCGGTATTTTTTCTGTCGATACAGCCGAATCCCTTCGTTCATCCCGCTCTCACTGGTTCATTGTACCAGACTGGTTTGTACCAGTCCCGACGTCCGGTAGTGCTCCTCGACGACGTGGTTGACCGGATTTAACATGATCGGACTAACCGAAATAGCGCCATTTTCAACGGCGTGCCAATCCGTCCCCGCTTCTATAACTGCCTTGGAAGGTTTTCCGTCGACGAAATAGTACGTTCCACCCCGAGGCGGTTCAAAAGGCAGGAGATACTCATCATACCGCCGCATGGCCGGTGACGTTATGTCCACACCTCTCGGTTGTTTCAGGTTGGGTGCATTGACATTTATGAAGTGATCCGGGTTCCACAGTGTCAGGATTTCATCCAGGTTATCCCGGACGAAGTGGGTAACCGGTTCAAAGTGAAAAGGCGGCGTAAAGGCGTTCAGTGAAACGGCGATCCCGGGAATTTCCCGATAGACGGCCTGCCGCGCCCCGGCACAGGTGCCTGAGTAGATTATGTCGGACCCAAGATTTGGTCCGATGTTGATACCGGAAATGACCAGATCAGGCGTAACGGGAATGGCACCCCGGGTAGCGAGGATGACGCAATCTGCGGGGGTACCGGTGGAGGCAAACCACTGGTCGTCGATCTCAGTACAGCGAATGGGTTCTGAAATGGTAATACAGTTGGAAAACCCACTCCGTTCGCCGTCCGGAGCAAGGACCCAGACGTCATGTTCTTTTGAAAAAGCGGTATGCAGGGCCTTCAGGCCGGGGCTGGAAATACCGTCGTCGTTGGTAATTAAAATCGTCACACAAAGGACTGTAGCACCGCCGTACCCCCGTGTCAAAGGTCGGAGTTCCGGTTATGATCTCCGTCGTGCAGATTTTGTCAATCTTCTTTTCAGCTGTCCTGTTGCCGCTGGCCCTTCCCAACGAGCTCTTTTCCACCGGTCTTGCCGTTCCCGGTCTGTTTGCCCTGGTTCCGGCATTACTGGCGATATACGCGGCCCCTTCCCGACGGAGTGCGTCCCGCCTGGGGGCTCTCTTTGGGGCGGTCAGCACGGTGATCGCCAATTACTGGCTGGCGTTTTTCGGGGATTTTTCTATCTGGACCATCGGAGGAACGGTAATCGGGTACACCGGTTACAACTACATCCTCTTCGGATTTCTCCATTTCCTTGTCCACGGCGATCAGATCGGAGGTGTTGTCGGCGCCCCTGGGGTGACGCGCCTTCGGATGGCGTCCCTGACGGCGAGTTCCATCGCGGGCCATCCGTATTATCGTCCGATTCGGATTGCACTGGCCTGGACTGCCTATGAGTACCTCAAATCGGTGGGGTTTCTCGGTTATCCCTGGGGTCTCATCGCCTATCCTATTGCCGAGTTTGGGCCGGTAGCACAGATAGCCGAACTGACGGGACCGTGGGGGCTGTCTTTTCTGGGCGCCTACATAAACGCCGCCCTGGCCGAGTGGATCGCCGCCTCTTCGGCGTCCTGCCCAGGCTTCTGCGGTGTTCCCCACAAGACCGTACGCAAGACGCAGTACAACACCCTGGGCGCTTACCGACACATCGGTGCAGCAACGGCTCTTTTCGCTCTGGCTGCACTTTTCGGGGTGTTCCGTTTGCCCTCCGTGCAGCCGACCGATCAGATAGAGATGGTCCTGGTGCAGCAAAATGTAAACAGCTGGAATCCCGGCCAGTTCACAGACGCGCTGCGGCGCGCCCAGGAACTGACGTTACAGGAACTGTTGGCCCAGGAATCCTCCGAGGGCGCCGTGCTGCCCGGAGGGGCAGCACGGCCCGAGGCGATCGTCTGGAGCGAGACCAGCCTGCGAGTCCCCTATGAGCCGGTGAAGGACTACTACTTCCAGGAACCCCCGGAACTCCCCTTTCGGTTGTTTCTCCAACTTACCGGGATACCACTAATTACGGGTACGGCCCAAAGGGTGCCCGGTACCGACGACTACACCAACAGTGCAATCGTCATCCTTCCCGACGGCAGCGTAAACGGAAGTTACGACAAACAGCAGCTCGTACCTTTTGCCGAGTCCATTCCCTTCTGGGACGTTCCGATGGTCCAGACTTTTTTCCGGGACGTCGTCGGCCTGGGCGGTACCTGGGTTGCCGGAAGCGACAGCAGAACACTGACCCTTCCCCGCAAGGACTCCCCTCCCCTGCAGATTGGAACACCTATCTGTTTTGAAGATGCTTTTGGATGGGTGACCCGGGAGATGGTGCTAAACGGTGCCCAGCTATTGGTAAATCTCACCAACAACTCCTGGAGTCTCCAGAACTCTGCCCAAACCCAGCATTACGCGGCGGCCCGTCTGCGGACGATCGAACTGCGCACAACCCTGGTCCGGGGAACCAACAGCGGTCTGTCAGGGCTAATCGATGCCCGAGGTGTCCTTGTTAGCGACATGCCGATGTTCGAAAGCGCCGGTATCGGCGTGACCGTCCCGCTGTATCCGGAGGTCTGGACGCTCTACCGTGCGTGGGGAGACTGGTTGGGAGTTGTTTCGGTGGTGGTTGTGGCGGGAACTGTTGCCCGCGCCGCCTTGAGGCGGCGTCGACGTGACAGCGAATAAACCCTCAGAAACTGAGCGTTTATTCCTTGATGTTGTACTTCCGCCGGAACCGTTCAACCCGGCCGGCCGTATCTACCAGTTTCTGCTTGCCCGTGTAAAACGGGTGTGATGCACTGGAAATCTCCACGTCATACAGTGGATATTCTTTTCCGTCTTCGTACTTGATGGATTCCTTTGTTTGAACAGTACTCTGGGTCAGAAACAAGGTACCGCTGGCAGTATCACGAAAAACAACCGGTCGGTATTCAGGATGTATATCTCTCATATTCTCTATTCCTCCACGGTCATTCAGACCCTGATGTATTCATTGATTGCAGGAATTCGGCATTATTCTTGGTTTTACTCATCTTGTCAATCAACAGTTCAATAACCTCGACGTCGTCCATAGGACTCACCACTTTTCGGAGCACCCATATCTTCCGAAGTTCTTCTTCCGTGAGTAACAGATCTTCTCGACGAGTTCCCGACTTCTTGATGTTAATTGCGGGGTAGATCCGCCGATCCGAAAGGCGCCGGTCCAGGTTGATTTCCATGTTGCCCGTACCTTTAAACTCTTCAAAGATCACCTCGTCCATTCGGCTGCCCGTCTCTATCAGAGCCGTGGCGACTATGGTAAGGCTTCCTCCGTCCTCGATGTTCCGGGCAGCTCCAAAGAATCGCTTCGGTTTATGTAAGGCGTTGGAGTCGACACCACCGGAGAGAATTTTCCCCGATGTAGGAACCGTCTGGTTATACGCCCGGGCAAGACGGGTGATAGAATCCAGCAGGATTACGACGTCTTTCTTGTGTTCCACCAGACGTCGACTTTTTTCCAGCACCATTTCCGCAACCTGAACGTGCCGCTGAGCCTGTTCATCAAAGGTAGAAGCGATAACCTCGGCCTTTACGTTCCGATCCATATCGGTTACCTCTTCAGGCCGCTCGTCTATGAGCAGTACGATCAGGTAAACCTCCGGGTGATTTTCGGTAATGGCGTTGGCAATCTTCTGCAGAAAAACGGTTTTACCCGTTCGAGGGGGCGATACAATCAACCCGCGCTGTCCTTTTCCGATAGGACAGAAGAGGTTTAGCAATCGGGTAGAAGGATCCCCCGACCGAGTCTCCATGTTAAGACGCTCATCCGGATACAGAGGCGTCAGGTTATCAAAGGGTATCCGCATCTGTGCAACCGACGGATGGTCGAAGTTTACACTTTCTACCCGGAGCATCGCAAAGAACCGCTCCCCTTCTTTGGGAGGACGAATCTGCCCGTACACGGTATCACCGGTTTTCAGGTTAAACAGTCTGATCTGAGACGGTGAAATGTAGATATCATCGGGACCTGAAAGGTAGGAGTTTTGGGGGCTTCTAAGGAATCCGTAGCCGTCTGGAAGTATTTCAAGTGAGCCGTAGGCAAATATCGTTCCATTCCGTTCCGTGTGAGCCTTCAGAACGGCAAAAATGACCTCTTGCTTTTTCAACGCCAGGAGGTTCTCTCCGGCAATACCCATGTCTGAAGCCATGTCTCGCAGGAGTTTCATGTTCATAAGAGTCAGATCGTTGATACTGAGACTCTTGTCATCTTTCATATGGGAGAAATCACTGGAAAAAGGCTGCTGCCCCGTGTCAACGTGGCCGTCTGTCCCATCGTCTCCCTTGGGCCGCCGGTCAACAACTTCGGGAGGCGCTTTTGCCGCCTTACGTCTGCCTCTCTGACCGTTGCTCTGGTCGCCATCGCCGTCTTTGACTAAGGCAACACGGACACGTTTTTTCTTGCCGCCCCGTCGGGCCCCGTTCATTCCATTTTCGGTTCGGTTCTCTTCGTTTGAAGGCGTTACTGTTTGCTTGTTGTTATCATCATTGTCTGACATGGATTACTCCGAATACCATTCTGGTCTGAGGGCACAGCACCGGTTGTGAAAAGTTATCTCCCCACGCTGATTTGATTAAGACACCCGGTATGTACTTTGATTGCAGGACTATACCGTACGGTATTTTCTGCTTTATGTCAAGTTACACACTTTCCTGGAAAACTTTC
>JBAYPC010000100.1:0-8370 GCA_041677905.1 Alkalispirochaeta sp.
TACCACCACCGTTACAGCCCTGCTATTCGCCGCACTGACCGTCACAACGGTCTTTCTTTCCCGAACCTTGACCGGGGCATTGGAACGGCAGATCGAAGATGTCCGAGACGGTATTCTGGAGACTGTGACCGAACTGACCCTCCAGGACATCACCTGGAAAACCGTATCTCCCTCAGTGCTGCGGTCTGTGACGTTTTACGGTGTGGCTATCTCTACCAATGCGACGGCCGATTCGGTGTCCGTCGGAATTAACCTGCGGAACATCCTCCTTCCCGGGGGCGGCAGCCCCGTATCGTCGGTCGATATCGTCCGGGCCGACGTCAGCCTGTACCACATTGACGACTGGAACCGGCTGGAGCAGACGGTCCAGTTCGCAATGTCCGCCGCAAGGCAAACTCCCGACCTCGCCATTCGATTCCGGGATTCCCGGGTCTCCGGAATAAGGGAGGGGCTCGGCGTAGCGTTAACCGATTTGAAAGGCGTCGTACAACTGAATCGAACCGGCGTGATTCAGGGAGAAATGACCGCTTCCGGGTCGGTCCAGCCGTCCGCCGGAGATTCGTTTTCCGGCCGCGGTGATCTCGACATTTCCTTTCAGCGTGACTCCCGCTCCGCCCCCGTGCAGGTGTCGGTCGACGCCCGCCGCATCATCTCCAGCCATTTCACATTGGAAGACCAGAGTTTTCACCTGGAAGCCGCCGATACGGCCGTTACCGTCCGCCGCGTAAAAAGCGACAGTCCTTTGGACCTCCTGGTACGGTACAACAGCCGCTCCGGTGACGTTTCGGCCACATTCCAGGCGGCCGACCTTGTTCCCGCCGACATCGTCCGTCTCCGTGGACCCTGGGCACAGTACGACCCGTGGCTGCACGCGCCGTTATCGGGCGGCGGAACCGTTGCGTATCACCTTACCGATGGATTCCTGGGGGCAACGGGCTCCGTAAAGACCCGGCTGGTCAATGCCGACGTTCTCCCGGAGCCGATCGGCCTTGATCTCCGCGTCGAAGTGGACCGGAATCGCATTTACACGCCGGCGGCGACGGTATACGGTCGCACCGGTTCGGTCACTTTGTCAGGAACGTACCATTTCGGATACGCCTCTCCAAACGGAAAGGCCGTCGCCCGGAACTTCACCTATCCAAAACTCCCCGGCCTTGACGGAACAGTTGTCTTCAGCGGCGGGCCCAAAACCGGTGGATTCACCTCAGATGGGCTGGCCCTGGACGGTCTGGACCTGTACCACCTGGTTGCGTCGTACCGACAAAACGGTGGCGGCCGGTATACAACCGAACTCTCCGGGTCATTTGACCGGGAGAGCGTTCATACCGTAAATGTGACCGGATCGTACCTGGATATCCGGGATTTTACCGGAGAGGTGATTTTCCGGCGACTGACCACAACGATGGTCACCGGCCTTGCCGGAACTGCCGGTTTCGCCGATGTACCGGCGGCAGCCGATCTACCGGCGGCGATAGACTCACTGGAATTCACCGGTTCCATCCGATTTGACCGGCGGGGCGACGACGTTACCGTCCGCTTTCCCTACGTCGTAGGTACCGACCCCGCGGCAAAAGACCGTCTGGCGACTATCCGGGGAGGCTATCGGAACGGAACGATCACAGTCGACCAGTTTGTCCTGCGTTCCGACGGTTTTAGTGCCGGTGGTAATGCCTTTGTGCGCATCGCAAGCGGCGGTACCGTCGATTTTGAGACGTCACTGGATATAAACGGCATCGACTACTCCTTCCGGGGACTCTACTCAGGCGGTGACAGTCTGATTATCCTCGGACCCTACGGTATTCAGGCCCGAGCGGCAAAAACTGCCCAGGGGACTGTGCGGATTCGCGCTTCCGCCCTGGACGTCCCGTTACCCATGGGATCCGCCAGAGTATCGGTGAACCTGGACGGGCTCGTGCTCTCACCCCGGGACTGGTATATCACATTTCAGGATATCCGATTTCGCGACTTGCCCATGCCCGCCGGAGGTACGGCGTCGATCGACATGGCCTTCTCCCTGAAAGGCCGTTCCATCGATGTGGCGCTGCTCCGCTTTGAAGATTCAGTGGGCTCCTTGTCGGGATCACTGCGGGTTGAGTACCTCCTCGGACCGGCCGGGGAGATCAGCGGGAGCGGCCGTTTTACGTCGTCCGACGGCACGGAACAGTACCGCCTTGTCGGTCGGTATTCATCGGGAAGTCTGGCGGCGGATATCCGGATGGAAAACGCCCCTCTGCGACGGGTCAGCGGGGACATCCAGGGGGGAACCGTCTCCGGAGCCGTCCAGCTTGTAGGAAACCGCAGCTCACCGCAGGTGCGGGCATTTCTGGAGAGTGATGCCGTACGCGTCGGCGGACAGGATCTCCGGTTTTCTCTGCGCCTCTACGGGGACGATCAGAAGATAGAACTGTCCGATACCGAGCTTGCAGCTTCTTCACGACAGCTCCGGATTGACTCGCTGACGCTCCAGAGAGAATCCGGAGCGTTGTCCGGCAGCGCACTCTTCACCCGCCCCGATGATCAGGGAGAGGTTGCCGTGACGGTGACCGGCCGGACCGACCCTGTCTCCGATCTCGTCACTCTCTCTCTCAGGGACCTCCCGGCAACCCTCACAATCCGGACATCGGCGCAGACAACCCGGGGCAGGTTACCGCCGTCCGAAGAGGTGCACACCTATTCCCTTGTAAAAGGACGCGGTCGGACCGACCTGTTCCGGGAAGACGGCGCGATCCGGGCGGTGTTTCTCGAAGGCGGTGCCTTTGAACTCGCACTGCTTCCACCGTTACCGATAACAGCCGACGCGAAGGGGAGCATCCGCAACGGTGAGATCACACTGACCGCCGCCGGTGTAGAAGTCGATTTGACCGCTCTTTCCTTACCCCTGACGGATGCGGGTATTTCCATTCCACAAGGGGTGGCACGGGGTTCGGTCCGCGTTCTCGGTCCCGTCGGCAATCCCGATCTCTTTGGTACCCTTCGTGTTTCCGATTTGATGCTCGTAACGCCGTTTTCGCCCGATCAAATCGGCCCGGTTAACGCTGCGCTTATTCTGGAGGAAAAAACGGTACGGGTCCCGTCATTTGAGACAAAAATCGGTGAGGCCCCCCTTGTTGCCGACGGCGGGATCCTTATCAACCGCTGGAACCTTGGAGAATACCGGCTCAACCTGGATATCCCCGGTCCGGCGGGAGCCCGAATAGTGAACGCCTTCGGCCCTCTGGACGTCAACGGATTCGTCCGGGGTAATTTGACCCTCCGGGGCGGTCCCCGGGACCTTCTTCTGGATGGAAGGCTTGTGACGTACAACACCGAAATGGGAGTGATCCCCCTATCCACACCAAGGGGCAGTCGGAATCCGATGAATCTGGCTATTAACCTCACCATAGAGACGGGACGGGGAGCCAGGTTTGTCTGGCCCGCCTCGGATTTTCCGATCATCCGCAGTTTTTTCGCCGTCGGGCAGGAAGTGGAGCTGCGCCTGGACAGCCAGGAAGATACCTTCTCACTGACCGGTGCAGTCGATATCCAGACGGGAGACGTCTTTTACTTCGACCGGAACTTTCTCATCCGGGAGGGGGAGATCGTCTTTCAGGAAAACCAGGACCGCTTTGATCCCCGGATCACCGCCCGGGCCGAACTGCGGGAAGTATCGTCGGATGGTCCGGTTCGTATTTACCTGGTAGCCGACGGTCAACGTCTCAGTGAGTTCAGCCCGCGATTTGAATCCAATCCACCCCTGGACGGCTCCGAAATAGTGGCCATTCTCGGTGGAAATATCTTTCAGCAGGATCTGGAGCGGGGCAGCAACCTCTCTACCGCACTTCTCACCACCAGTGATATCTTCGCCCAGTTTGGTGTATTCCGGGAGTTTGAAAACGAAATTCGGGAACGATTTGGCTTGGACCTCTTCGCAATCCGTACCAGTGTCATCCAGAATTTGCTGTTGACGGCGATCGCCCCCACCGACGAAGCGATAGAACGGCTGGCTCCCACTCTGGGGACGTATCTGAACAACACTTCTATATTTATGGGGCGGTATATTGGAGAATCGGTATTTGCCCAGGGTATTATTCAGATGCGGTCTGCCGATGCGGCCGAAATAGACTCGACCGATGGAATTCAGCGCCTGGGCGGGGTATTGATTGATTCAGAAATTAGTTTAGAATGGCAAACACCGTTGTTTACTTTGGAGTGGAGTCTTGCCCCGGAACATCCGGAGGAGCTTTTTATCCGAGACAACACGTTTACATTTTCGTGGTCGTTTATGTACTGAGGTTCCGAGAACCTCACTAAAAATAACAGGGAGCCTGAATGCGAATAGCGCGCTACGTCCTGCCCTTTCTGCTTGTGGCAGGAACTGTTTTTTCACAGAGCAACACCAACTGGTATTTGAACAAACCTATTCAGGCCGTCGAGTTCTCCGGTCTCGAAACGGTCCGGGAAAACGAGTTGTCTGCAGTGGTTGACCCCTTTGTCGGCGAGACCTTTACCGAACCGACCTTTCTTGAACTGCAACGGCGGCTCTACGCCCTGGACTACTTTGAAGAGATTATACCCAACGCCGTTCGTCCCCCCGACGGCTCCGAGGATCGGGTTATCCTGCGGTTTGACGTGGTGGAACGCCCCGTCATCACCGACGTCAAGATCGAAGGCAACAACCGGATAGGGCGAAACAGGATTCTCGATGTGGTGCTCCTGAAACGGGGCGATATGGTTACCCGGGGGAAAATGCGCATCGACGAAGAGGCAATCCGGTCCCTCTATCTCCAGCAGGGGTACCCGGAGGCCCAGGTCTCATCGGAGTTCGTCCAGAACGATGGGGAGAACATCGTCCGGTTCATCGTGGAAGAGGGCAATCAGATTGCCATTGCCTCCATTTCATTTGCCGGCAACGAGTTCGCCGCCGACTCAACCCTGCGCAGTGAAATCCAGCTCCGTGAACGGAGCCTGTTTAACAAGGGTGTTTTTGAAGCACGAAAGCTGGAGACCGACCGCAATCGGATCAGGCGGTACTACAACCGGCAGGGGTACGTCGACGCCGAAGTTGTTGAAGTAGGGCAGGAAATCCGCCCCGACGACGCCACCGACGGCCGCAGTCTTATGGACCTTACCTTTTACATAGAAGAAGGTGAGCGCTACACCTACGGCGGCGTCACCTTCAACGGCAACACTATTTTTTCAGATGAAGAGCTGAGAAGTCTTATCCGGGTCACCCCCGGTGACGTTCTCGATCTGACCCTCTTTGACCGGGGGTACCAACGGGTAGCGGACCAGTACTTTGAAAACGGCTATATCTTCAACCAGATTACTCGGCGGGAAATCCGGGACGACAACACCAACACCATCTCCTACCAGATCGACATCGTCGAACTGAACCGCGCTCATATCGAGAATATCATCTTCCGGGGTAACGAAAAAACAAAGGACTACGTCGTAGAACGGGAGCTCCCTCTTGAGGTGGGCGACGTCTTCAGTGCCACCAAGATCAGGGAGGGCCTGCAGAACCTGGCCAACCTTCAGTACTTCTCGGCTCTCACCCCGGAAACACCAATGGGCAGCACCGAAGGGCTGATGGACCTCATCATCAACCTTGAAGAGGGCAATACGGCGGAGATCATGTTTGGTGTCGCCTTCGGGGGCAACCAGGACTTTCCCGTGTCCGCCCAGGTACAGTGGCAGGATCGGAACTTTCTCGGCCGTGGTCAGACTTTCGGTATCCAGGGTACGGCCTCTCCCATTACCCAGACGTTGAGTTTCAACTTTCTGGAATCCTGGCTCTTCGGCCGCCGCTGGTCGGGCGGTCTGAACCTCTCCTTTGAACGAACCGTAGTCAAGAACGTGCCCCAGGACGCCATTCCCCCGATTTACTACGACGCGGACATTGCCGTCCCCGATCCCTTTAACGCCGACAAGTACGTCTTTACCGAAACTACTCAATTAGGTACCGTTACGTACAAACCGGGGGATGAATTCCCCGGCACTCCAACCGGCTCAGATATCAGTACCTATAATCTCCAGTCGGAGTACGACTATGCCGGGGGTACCACCGCCGCCATTCCCGACGAATACCTCATGAGTTACGACGCCTACAGTATCAGCCTCGGCGCCCGTACGGGGTATACCTTCAGGACTCCCTACGGCCGTTTGGTGCCGCGGACGTCGATAAACACCGGCATCGACTACATCACCTACGACGATACCCTCTACCGTCCCTTTTACGTGGCAACCCGGGAAAACCTCAACCGGTGGCGCTTCCGTAACAGCTGGTCCCTCGGCGTAGCCCTGGACAAGCGGGACTACATCTTCAGCCCCTCCAGCGGGTACCGGGTTGACCAGGGAATCACCTTTGTCGGTGGTTTTCTCTTGGGTGAACGACACTACTCCCGGACCGACACCACCGCAGAGGTGTTTTTTACCCTCTGGGACATCCCCCTGGGGGAGTGGGCGTGGAAAATGGTTCTGGGTGGGCAGTCCAAGCTCAGCGTGATCTGGCCCAACTTCTACCTCGACAAGAACAACGACCGCTACTTTTCCGTCTCCGACAACAACTTGCTCCGCATCGACGGGATGTTCAACGCCCGGGGGTGGGGGTACACCGGCGGCGGTGCCAGCCTCTGGAACAACTGGATCGAACTGCGCATGCCCCTGGCCGAACAGGTCATCTGGTGGGATACCTTTGCCGAAGGGGCGTTGCTGCGTACCTTTACCGGAACGGGTATCGACTTTGAAAACCGCGAGCGCATCAACGATGCAGTTCTGCAGGACTGGCAGTTTACCATCGGGACGGGTATCCGGTTTGTCATACCCCAGTTTCCCATCCGCCTGTACCTTGCCAAACGCTTCAAATTTGATGAAAGCGGAAACGTCGAATGGCAGGCGGGCAACCTCTTTAACGACGGTGATCCTTCAGGCACCAAGGGGCTCGATCTGGTCTTCACCATCGGCGCGGAATTTTTTTGATGCGTTCTCATAACAGGAGTCAGAGCAGGAGGATGACGACACGTGTTTAGTATTACAACCAGAATTAAGACCATGATAAAAACGGTGGCCGGGACCGGAAGCACGGTTGCCCTTACCGCCTTGTTCTTCGTTCTTCTTTTAGGCGTCGTTCCTCAGCCACAGGTTTCAGCCGAACAGCTGACGACGGTGGCCATTGTCGACATCAACCGGGTTTACAACTCTTTTTATCGCGACTCCCAGGCCGTGCGGGACCTGGAACGGGTGCGCCGCGAATACCAGCAGGAAATCGACGACCAGGTTCGAGAGCTGGAATCACTTCGGGATCGGCGTACTCGTATGGCAGAGATAGGCAACGATCGACGCGCCGAAGAACTGGACCAGGAAATTGCCGAAATGCAGCGGTTTCTGGAGGACCTGGCCCAACGGCGGCGGCGGCAGCTCGAATTGCGCCAACAGAGCCTTATGTCCAACGAGTTTCTGCGGAGCCTGCAGGAGGCGGTACAGTACGTCGCCGAAAGTGAAGGCTACACGGTTGTGATGCGGACCGATCAGCAGGGCCTTCAGTGGTGGTCCGCCGAAGTGGATATCAGTGAAATGGTCGTGCAGCGTCTCATTCAGATCGTCGACCGCTGAGGCGATCAGCAGGCAGGCCATATAGGCGGGACTGATGTCGACGCCGATGTTTGAACAGTACAACAGGCTCAAATCTCAATACCGTGACGCCATTCTACTCTTTCGGCTGGGCGATTTTTATGAGATGTTCGGTGCCGACGCACAGGTGGCGGCGCGAATCCTGGGGCTGACCCTTACGCAGCGGCAGGGAAAGCCGATGTGCGGAGTTCCCCACCACGCGGCACATGGATACATCGGCAAGCTGCTGAAAAATGGAAAAAAAGTTGCCATCTGCGAACAGACCGGTACCCCCGACGGAAAAACCCTGGCCACCCGTGAAGTGGTGGAGGTGCTGTCACCGGGGTCGGTCTTTGACTCAGATTTTCTTGAGCCGGACCGACATAACTACATCGTAGCCCTGGGTAAAATCCCGGCACGCCCTGACTATCCCGCCCATCTGGCCATCGCCGCGTGCGACGTGTCGGTGGGCGAACTGATTCTCGCCGCCTTTCCCGCCGATGATATCGGTGAGAACGATACCGACGGCAGCGGCGGTGACGCCAGTGCCACCGCAAGACCGAGTCCGGGAGACTCGGTCGGGGGTCCTGCCCAAGAGCGGGTGGATACCGTCATCCGTCGCGAACTCGAACGTCTTGATCCGGGGGAAATCCTCGTCCAGGAATCCCTTCTGGAGGAGAGCCGGGTCCTCTCGTCGATCCACCGAGACCAGTCGGGCCCGGTGATAAACCGCATTCCCGACTGGGGGTTCGATATCGCCGAGTCGCTTCGGGTCCTCTCGGA
>JBAYPC010000101.1:0-8263 GCA_041677905.1 Alkalispirochaeta sp.
CCAGTAACACCGTAGTCCGGGTGTGGATGTACACCCCCGAGGGCAACGAGTACCGTCTCCTTTCGAGCGGCACTGGCCTGCCCAACGCCCCCAACTACCGGCAGACCACCGGCGGCGGATCAATTGTGATCGACAACATACCCGCCGGCGACGGCTACGGTATCGTTGTGGCCGTTGATGACAACGGCGGGCCCACCTTTGTGCCCACCCACTACGCGTATAGAGATTCCTTCGCTGTGGCCGCCGGTCGTGAAACGCAGCTGCAGCTTAGCCTGACGGCGGCAAGCGAGCTGGTGACGAGTTTACCGGGGGTAAACCTCAACTCTGTGGTCGGTTCTGTGGGAACAAACGCGGCGCTCTTTGCCGCGAGTTACACGAAGGTGTACCAGAATCCAGTTAGTGGATCGCTTCAACAGGCGGAGTATCCATTGGGACCATCAGGAGACATAAAAACCACGTCACAAACCGCGACGTTCATCAACAGTCTTTCGAGCGCACATGCGGTGGACGAAACAGTGCTGGTGAACACGGATATCGGTGTTTTTCCGATTGTTAATGGAGGGTCAGGGTATGACGTTAACACGGCGTATGCAGATACCGGATATGAGGCAGGGGTCAGAAATGTAGTTTCATCGGGGCTGTTTCAAGGTCCCGACGCGTATGTAGTGTACTACCAGAGGCGTGGCGGGCTTGGCGGCGCTGAGTTCAACGACATTGGCAGTGGTCCAAATGAATGGAACGACACCGGTACCGAACTGGCCGATTTCATCGGCAGTGACGAAAGCCCTGTCTGGGCCGCGGCGGTTTCGGATAACGCCGTATTTCTCTCCACAGTATTTGGTACCTTCCGGGCCACGGAAGCCCTTTTCAGTGGAACTGAAATCGACATTGATGCACTGATTGGGGGAGATTCCAGCAGCACTGCCGGAATCACGTTCTTTGGTGTGGCCTTTCCGGGAACCGACCGGCCTCTGCGCATCAGGCACATGGGACATATCGGTAATAGGGTGGTTGTCGGTACCGGACGGGGGGCGTTCTTCTTCGGTGAAAGTGCCATCAGCACTGTCGGGCCCAACAAGTTGGTAGCCGGGGTGAAGGCCATTCCGAAAACGGCGGGGAATTACGTGGTGGACATGTCGGTAAACGACGGATGGATAGCCGTCCTTACACCGTCCCGAATCGTTGTCGTAAATGAAGGAACACCGGGGACGTTGGCCTACGAGAGACCACTGCGGGGGTACGCTCTGGGGAATCCCCGGGATGTGTTTGTCGTGAACGGCGTTGGGCCTGTCCCAAGACCGGTTGTGTACATCGCCGGCAGCGAGGGGTTGTCAAAGATCGTCTTTTGAGAACTGACGTCGCCTGATATTTGTATTTGGCACATCGGCCGGATGCCTGCTTGGGGGTGTCCGGCTTTTTCTTTGCCCAAGCGGATTTATCGACGGCACAAAAAAACCCCCGACCGGTAGGGTGCCGGCCGGGGGTGAGGGGGTAGACTGGTCGGTGGCGACGTTGCAGAAAAGGCTGTCCCAGGCGGCGGTCAGACGTCGCAGTTACCGGCCATGCACGCCAATTCTTGAGCGGCGTTGGTGAGGTCCGTTTCCTCGTACCGGTAGATCTTGGAGAAGTCGATCTCCGGGAACGCCGCGGCGCGCCGTCTATACTCTTCTTCCGAGATTTCTTCATAGGGAAGCTGTTCGTAGTTGGCGTCCGAGTGGGGCAGAAAGGCCATGCCGCCGATCTTGTCCTGGTGGTCGTGAATCCAGCGCATCAGGTCCATGACCTCGTGGGGCTGGTAGGTGATGGTGACGCTGGGGTTGTGTTCGGTGTAGTGCTCACGGTTCTGGAGCCAGTAGTTGCACTGCTCGATTGCACCGCGGTCGCCCCGGGCAACGGCGGTGTTCGGGGACTTGACGGGAAAATGGACGACCCAGGTGGTGGCGTTGTCCCGGGTCTGGCCGTTTTCCGGGTCCATGGGAACGCCGGCGTCCCGGAGAACTTTGTACACCGGTGAATGGGAGCTGACCCGGATGTTCCGGATGTAATAGGGGGACCAGCGGGCGTGAATGCCCGATGAGCTGTTGAGTAACTGGCTGGAGTTACCCGACGGTTTTACCGCTGTGGTGGCTGCAGACTGGGGAATACCGAGAATAGCCGCGTACTTCCTGTTGGTTTCGACGACGTGGTCTCGCAGAATTTCCTGGTTGCGGGGGTCCTGGCTGGCGGGGCTGTCCATCTGGCCGTTGAGGTCAACGCCCAGGAGGCGCTCTTCCTCGCTGTTTTTACGCCAGATATCCCGGAGGCCGGGGAAATTGGTGGCCATACTTTGAATGGTGCCGATGATCGTCGCCAGTTCGACCTTCTCTTTCAGTGTTTCAAGGGTGTCGTCGGCTCGGGAAACGGCGGAGGACAGGTTACAGAACTGGTAGGGCCGCAGGATGATCTCACCACAGGGGTTGGTACCGAACTGGGCTAATGCGCGACGTTCGGGGCGGTTGACGGTGGCTGCCCGGCGGTTGAATATGCCCGGCTCGCCGCTGCCGGATTCGACCATGTCCAGGACAAAGCGGGCAATTTCCTGCTGTGACAGTTCCCGGTCGGGCCAGACAGCCGAGTTGTTGGCGTTCCAGCGCTGGCTGTTTAGAACCCCGAAGTCGCCGTCTTTGGCGTGGCGCATCTCCTGGTCGTCGTAGTCAAAGAGGGAGATCATGGCGGTACGGCGGACTCCACCGGAGACGGCGGCGCCGCCGACGGCACACATGATGTCGTGGGCATCCAGGGTGGTCATGAATCCACCCTGCCGCGCGAAGATGCGGTCCCGGGTGAACCGGAGCATTGCCCGCAGCGGTTCCGGTCCGGAGGCACGGCCTCCTTTGATCCGCAGGGGTTCTCCGGCGGGGCGGATTTCGGTCATGTCAAACTCTATGTCTTCACCGGCAAACCACGTTTCCAGGCCAAGCCGCAGCGCCTGGGCCCAGCCGTCGGATGTATCGGGTACGACAAAAGTGGGGCGTTTGATACCGGTCTGCCGTTTGATCCGGGGAAGCTGTTCTACGTACTGCCGTTCCACGCTGTAACCGACGCCGCAGCCGTTCATGGAGATGATCAGCGCTTCGACAAAGCTGTCGATACTGTCGGCGGGGAGATAGGAACAGTTGTAGATGGCGATATTGCTGCGCCGGGCGGGATCGCCCGCCATGGCCAACAGGCGCATGGAGGGCATGACCTTCATCTCCAGGATGCCCGTGTGGATGCGTCGATAGATTTCTTCAGGAAGGCGGTTTTCCGAAAGCTCCCGCAGGTAGTCTACCGCGCGGTCAACCGTCTCAAGCCACGTCTCCCGGCGGCCTAAGGTGTAGTTGAAGCGGGAGTACTTGTCGTAGAACTGGAACTGCTGGATAGGGGTGGGGAAATAGCGGTCCGCCTCGTCGAATGCGCGTTTTACCTCGGCGGGGACGGCCCGGGTACGGCGGAGCCGGGCGTGCTCGGCCCGGTAGAGGATGTACGCCTTGGCGGCGGCGTATTCGCCGTTGGCCTGAAGCACCATCTCTACGGTGTCCTGGACCTGTTCCACCGTGGGTTCGGGGTACTGGGCGGCGATGACGTTGATCACCTGCCGGTTGATCTCGTCAATGGGTGTCCCCGGCAGGCGCTCCAGGGCGTCGTAACAGCGGTCCAGGGCACGTTTTATGCGTTTGCCGTCAAAAGGAACAACGCGACCATCCCGTTTGGTGATGCTCTTCGGTGTCTTCAGGGTGGTGTCTTCTTTCGTCTTCTTTCTGATCGTTGCAGGCTGCAGTATCGAAACCGTATCGGCCATAGCTCCCCTCCCAGGTCACAATGAATAGTGTTTTATCTTTCGCACAAGGGAAAGAATACACCATATATAGGGGTAGTGCAACACGGAAAGGCAGGAATTCGTAAGAAAAAAAGGGAAGTCCCCGGAGACTTCCCTTTGGAACTACTCGGTACGTCCGGGCAGGGCCCGGTGGGTCAGATCTGAATACGTAAACCGACAATTGCGCCGGGGGCCCGGGTGGTTACTGCGTAGTTCAGATGGGTAAAGAAGTTGAATATGGCCAGTTTGAGATCAAAACCGGTGTTGAGTACAACGTTGAAGTTGTTGAAGGTCTGTTCGCTCAGCGGTTCAATGCTCGGTTTTGACGGGGTGGTCTGGCTACCAACCAGGGCGGAAAAATCGTCGATACCAGCTTTGTAGGTGGTGTTCTGGAAGTAGCCGGAGGCACCGATGAAGGGATAGAAGACCCGGAGAAACCGGGTGGACACCCGTAGATCCGTACCAAAGGAGTGGCTGTTGGTCTCGAAGGTCATTTCTCCGTTCAGTTTCAGCGTTGTACTACCGGTTCCGCTGCCGGTGCTGATCGCCTCAAGCTCCGCCAGATCGTAACCGAAGTTGATGCCGCTGTAGACGTAACCGACTCCGACGGATATGGCGGGAACGCCTTGTTCCTGCCGGACCAGGACCTTCCGGACGCGACCGCCGATGGTGGTGATATTGGCGGTTATCCCGTCGGCGGGAATCTGGTCTGCTATTATCTGGGGAACGACTCCGGCCTGGAGGTCGATCTCCCATCCGTCTGCGAGGCCCAAGCCGAAGGAGGCGCGCAGACTGGGGTAGGGCGCGTAGTTGTTGGTGATATCCCGGATGCTCTCGTCCTCTCCTAGGCCGGCCTCGTCGAGAAAGTTGGTCAGCAGAGCGTAGTTGTCAAACTTCTCCTCATCACCGGTGAACTTCAGAATACCCGGAGCAACGGTGGCACCGGCGGAGAGGGAGAAGTACATGTGTGGAAAGTTCCCGATCTGGGCGCTACCGAGGCCGTGATTGAGGACGGAAGCAGTTTGCAGATTGGGACCGATTTCTTTTCCAAGTTCGTCAAAAACCGTCTGAAGGTCCTTGGACAGCTGACTGAGGGCATCCTGACCGAATACGACCGGCGCGGTCAAGGCAACCAACAGGACAATAACTATGAATCGCTTTGTATACATCGTTTCCACCACCTCTTGTGTATCTATGAGAATAACCGATCCAGCCGGAAACTGCCAACAAATCGGCGATCCAATTTCAGTAAAATCGCCATACCGGAATAGTACGGTGCGTGCAAACTCACGGGTTGACGGGTGGTTCTTGGTCGTTTACAATTAAGCGTTCGTTTAATTGAATGGAGACGGAATGAACGAAGACGAAAATAAAGATACAGATATAGATACAGAAACAGATATATGTGCCGATTGCCCAACCGACCTTTCCGAAGGAGATACGGAAGGGGAAATGTCGACGCAAGGGCGTCTGCGGGCGTCGTTGATTGAAGTGGCGGGGCTGTCGGAGTTGTTTCGGGTTCTGGCGGATGAAACGCGGACCAAGATTCTTCATCTTCTCTCTCAGGAGGAGCTCTGCGTGCATGAGATTGCCGGCGTAATGGAAATGAGTCTGCCTGCGGTGTCCCATCACCTGAGACTGCTCCGGACGATGCGGCTTGTCCGGTATCGACGGGACGGGAAACACGTCTTTTACATGCTGGACGACGACCACGTTCTGTCGCTCATCCGTGTCGCCCAGGAACACTACATCGAAGAGCGCTGACGAGATTGAACACTGAAGGGGGACCGGTACTATGAGTCCACAGATTGCAACAAAGAAATATCGAATATCCGGACTGGACTGCGCGAATTGCGCCAACCAGATAGAGGGGGCCATCCGGAAGATGGACGGGATGGAACACGCCTCGGTCAGTTTTGCCACCGAAACGGTTCATATCCCGGAGAGTGAGCCGGGTACGCTGGATCGGGATACTCTGGACCGGATTATGGCGGTCATCCGGAAGGTGGAGCCCGAGGCGCAGTTGGTTATTCCCGGAGATGGTACTCCTGGAGAAGAGGTGCCCGGCGACGAGAGGGGCGCGATAACACCGGGAGGCGGGTTGTTCTGGGCGTCCAACCGTCTGCGGATTCTTCGGTTTTCTGCGGCGCTGCTTCTGGTAATCGGGGGAGTGCTCTTTCGAGGCGTGTTGCAGACGACGCCGTACCGTTGGGCCGAATACGCGGTTTTTCTGACGGCCTACCTGCTGTCGGGTGGACCCGTTGTGTACGGTGCGCTGCGCAACATCGTCCGGGGCCGGGTTTTTGATGAGATGTTTCTCATGACGGTAGCTACCGTGGGGGCGATCGCCATTCACGAGCTGGCCGAAGCGGTGGGGGTGATGCTCTTCTATTCGGTGGGAGAGTTCTTTCAGGATCTGGCGGTCGACCGTTCCCGTCGCTCTATTTCAGCCCTGATGGACCTGCGGCCCGACTTTGCCCGGATCATTTTGCCCGAAGGCGCGGGGTCAGAGGATACCGGGGGTGAGAGTTCCCGGATAGTCGATCCGGAAGCCGTTGAAGTGGGTGCGGTGATTGAGGTGTTTCCGGGTGAGCGGATTCCCCTGGACGGGGAGGTAATCGACGGAGAAAGTGCGGTGGATACCTCCGCTTTGACGGGTGAATCGGTGCCGCGTACAGTGGCTGTGGGAGATGAAGTCCTGGCGGGCTTTATAAATGACTCGGGAAAGATACGGATATCCGTTGGGAGTATCTACAGCGAATCGGCGGTGGCCCGGGTCTTGGAGCTGGTTGAGACCGCTTCGTCCCGGAAAGCTCCGACGGAGCAGTTTATCTCCCGGTTTGCCGCGGTCTATACCCCTGTCATGGTGGGGCTGGCGGCGGCGCTGGCCTTTCTACCGCCGTTGTTTATCCCCGGGGCGACCCTGAGTGAGTGGGTGTACCGGGCGCTGGTACTGCTGGTGATTTCGTGTCCCTGTGCGCTGGTCATCTCCATTCCTCTGGGGTACTTCGGTGGTATCGGCGCCGCCGCCCGCCGGCACATTCTGGTGAAGGGCGCCAACTACCTGGATGCGCTGAAGAACGTGTCGACGGTGGTTTTTGACAAGACCGGTACGCTGACTCGGGGTGTCTTCAAGGTAACGGCGACTGAAGGGGTAAACGGGTTCTCCGGTGACGATGTGTTGGGGTGGGCCGCCGCGGCGGAGACCTACTCGACACATCCCATTGCCCGCTCCATTCGCGCCGCCTTCGAGGGCGCCTCGGCCGGGGATACCGGGGGCGCCGGAAATACAGCGGCTGCCGAAAATGTGGTGGGAGATGTCCGTGAAGAAAAAGGGTATGGGATTTCTGCAACGGTCGATGGCCGCCGGGTTGTGGCGGGTAGTTCCCGGCTTCTTGATCGGGAAGGAGTTGAGCGTGGTGGGTCCACACCCGGGGAAGGGACGGTTGTCCATGTAGCGGTAGACGGGGTGTACGCGGGCTATGTACTGATTTCCGACGAGATAAAACCGGAGGCGCACCGGGTTGGTCCCGCCTTGAGAGAGCTTGGTATTTCCCGGACGGTCATGCTGACCGGTGACAACCGACGCATCGCCGAAGGGGTAGCGGCCCGGCTTGGCCTTGATGAGGTTCGGGCGGAGCTTTTGCCGCAGGACAAGGTGTCGGCGGTTGAAGAGCTGAAGCGGGGGCTCCCGGCGGGGGAACAGCTTGCCTTTGTGGGGGACGGTATTAACGACGCGCCGGTGCTCATGCAGGCGGATGTGGGTATTGCCATGGGTGATCTCGGTTCGGATGCGGCCATTGAGGCGGCGGACGTGGTCATCATGGATGACCGGCTTGACCGGGTTCCTGAGGCGATTGGTATTGCCCGGTTCACCCGGAAGATCGTCATCCAGAATATCATCTTTGCCCTGGGGGTCAAGGCGGCGTTCCTGGCGCTGGGGGCCTTTGGTGTTGCCACGATGTGGGAGGCGGTCATTGCCGATGTGGGTGTAGCTTTATTGGCGGTGTTGAACGCCACGCGTACATTGGCGTGGAAGCCACGGTCGATTCCGGAGTCGGTCCTGGGTCAGGCGCACCATCAGACTCGGTGAGATCATCCCGGGTAACTTTTTTCTATTTCCAGCAACCGCTGCTTCCGGGGCAATCCGCCGCCGTAGCCGGTAAGGCTGCCGTCGGAACCGATGATCCGGTGACAGGGAATGACGATGGAAATCCGGTTGTACCCGTTTGCAACGGCAACGGCCCGTACCGCCTTTGGTCTGCCCATGAAGGCGGCCTGTTGGGCGTAGCTCCAGGTTTCACCGTAGGGAACTTTCATCAGCGAATCCCACACTTCTTTCTGAAAGTCGGTTCCCGGTACGACGAGGGGTAGCTCGAATTCCCGCCGTTCGCCGGCAAAGTACTCACTGAGTTGTTCCTGCAG
>JBAYPC010000102.1:0-8259 GCA_041677905.1 Alkalispirochaeta sp.
AGGTTCATCTTTTTTGCCAGATCACTGACGGTGACGACCTCCATGATGTCTATCTCTCGGGGAACCGGGTTTACCTTCGGCTGAGGCTTTTTCCGGTTGAAACTGATCTCTTTTTCCCGCTGGCGGTCATCCCGATCGTATCCGCCCCGTCCTTTCTTGCTCTTGTAAAAGCGTTTACCGGGACTCTTGGGGGCACCCCGCTTGTCACTGTCGGTGGGGCTCTGTCCGGGAGCTCCTCCCTGAGGACGGGCTCCTTGGGGCCGGCTCGGTCCGCCGGGCCGGCCTGGTCCACCTGGCCTGCCTGGTCCGGCAGGGCCACGCCCGGGACCGCCCTGAGTCCGAAACGCCTGTGGGCGCCCGCCACTTCGAGCGGGTGCACCGGGGCCTCCCCGACGGGTAGCGTCTCCCGAACGAGCCTCCCCACCTTCCGTTTTTCCCCGGCCGCGCTCTCTCATTGATGACGGGAGAGGTGGTCGGCGATGTTCCGGTGTATGAATGCGCCCCTTACCGGTAGGCTTGGCGTTACTCCAGGCGAGCCCCGGTTTTGCAGGGGCGTCGTCTTTCGGGGCCTTAGCCGCTGGGGCCTTAGCCGCCGGTGCTTTATCATCCGCAGCCTTGTCGGTGGAATCTGCCGCTTTTTCGGCCGAGGGAACCTTCTCTTTAGAGGGGCCTTTCTCTTTCGAGGGAGCCTTCTCTTTTGTTGGTTCTTTAGTCGGTTCCTCGGACGCTTTTTCATCCGGGGTTACTGACTTTTCCTTGACGGAGGCCGGCGTTTTTTTGGTAACCTTTGCCTTGTCGGAGTCCGACTCAACTTCAGCCTTAACTTCTCCAGAAACCGGAGGCGGCGTTGGAGTTTCAGTTGAAGGAGTCTGTTCCTTTTTTGGAGCTTTTTCTTCCGCTACGGGAGCGGCAGATTTGCGTTTAGTAACCGGTTTCGACTTCCGCTTTATAACGACTCGCACTTTTTTCTTTTCTCCGGAAGATGATCCTTCTGCGGATACACCGGGGGATGTAGATTCCGGTTTTTTCTTGATGAGCGTCGTTTTCGGTTTCTGTTTGTCCTGATCCTCTGCCATACCACCCCTTATATCGCGATTCTACCGATTCCTGCCGGTATCTGTAAACCGCCTTAACGGCGAACCAACGCCGTCATTACTCGTCCATTTCTTCTTCATCATCGTCTTCGACGATTTCGACGCTTTCGGTAAGAATAACGCGAATTATCTCCGCTTCTTCCGTCGTTATATTCTCAATCGATCCTACCGTGTCGGGATCAAGGGAGATAAAGTCACCCAAATCTTCGATCCCCGCAGCTTCCAACTTATCTGCCAGGCCCGACGTCATGTGGGGAAGCTCCAATATCGATGTTACCACTTCTTCCACTTCAGCGTCTGCCTCTTCCGGTGTGTCTTCTTCGGAAACACCCTCGATATCACCGTCTTCCTCGACGACTTCTACATCCGCCCCATCTTCAACTACATCTTCAACTACATCTTTAGTGTCATCTTCAACTGATTCTTCAGTGTCATCCGCATCGTTATCGTCAGCGTCAGTAGTAACGGCACCTTCAGCATCCTCGGACGACGGTTCATCGTACATCTCGTCGTCATCGTAGTCATCGTCGTATTCTTCATCGTAGTCGTCGTCATAGTCATCGTCCTGTTCGACGATCTCTACATTTTCGGCAATGATCTCTCCGAGACGATCGGCCATGTCGTCGTCCATTCCATCAAGTTCTCGGAGTTCCTCGTCGGTAAGGCCGACGACCTCTTCTATTAGAGTTATGTTGTTCTTCTCGAGCGCCTTGACCATTGCATCGGTGACGCCGGGGAGTTCGCCGACAGAGGTGATCTCATCTGCTTCGTCGGCGGGTTCTCCAAACAACGCCGAAACGGCCCGTTTGGACTCGGCGGCGATATCCAATTCTCCAAACTGGTCGGCCGTTTTAACGTCTATGTTCCAGTCGGCAAGGCGGTTGGCCAGGCGTACGTTGAGCCCCTGTTTTCCTATTGCCAGAGACAGCTGGTCTTCAGGCACTATGGCAAGGGCCTGCCGACGCGCCTCATCAAGAACGACGACATTGGTGACGTCAGCCGGTGAAAGGGCGTTCTTGATAAGTATCCGCGGATCCGGGTCGTATTTGAGGATATCAATTTTCTCACCCTCCAACTCCCGGACGATCGCCTGAATACGAACACCGCGCAGGCCGACACAGGCACCAACAGGATCGACATCATCTCGGGTTGAGGCGACCGCAATTTTGGTGCGGTATCCCGCTTCTCGTACAATCCGGACAATTTCCACAGTTTTGGAATAGATTTCCGGCACTTCCAGTTCGAAAATACGTTTCACCAGGTCTGTATGTGTTCGTGAAAGAGCGATTTGCAGTCCCGACGTTCCCTTTGCAACATCGATAATCAGCGCCTTGATACGGTCGTTGGTACGATAGACTTCCCGGGGAGATTGATACCTCTTGGGCAGGATACCTTCCGACTTTCCCAGATCGACAAATATATTTCCGTTCCGTTCACGCTGCACGTACCCGATAACCAGTTCACCGACTTTGTCGATAAACTCTGAGTAGAGCGTATCTTTTTGAATTTCCCGGATACGCTGCCGTGCCTTCTGTTTCGCACTCTGGATCGCGACGCGGTCAAAACCCTGTGGATCGATTTCTATCAGAAGCTCGTCACCGATTTCACACTCTTCATTCAGCACCAACGCGTCGGCCAATGCGATTTCTACAACGGGATCTTCAACGTCCTCAACGATCACCTTCTGGGCAAAAAGCGTAACTTCATTCCCGTCATCGGTGAACTGAACCACCGCATTGTCGGCATGGCCGTACTTTCGTTTGTACGCCGCGAGAAGAAATTCTTCTATCACCTTGATCAACAGATCTTCGGATATTCCCTTATCTTGCACTACTGCGCGGATTGCATCCGCAAGTCCCGCCGACATTCGCTTTTCCTCCTGATGCGTTCCAGAGAATACGGGTTCTGGAAACGCTAAAACCTGAAGCATTTGAGGAAATACCAAAAATCAGGAATTTCTGATATTTTCTCACCTGGAATCACTTCCGTATCGATCCGGCGTATCAACCTGACAGGCGCGCCTTCACAATAGAGTCCGGTGTAAAAGTATGGCGCAGACCGGCCTCATCCACCAGGATACACTCCTGTTCAGTTGCAGACTCGATTGTTCCTCCAATCCACTCAGGTTTTTCTCCCTGGAGAACCTGTACACCCATACCGGTAAAAACCGAAAACTCATAAAAACTCTTAAGCACTCTGTTTATGCCGGGAGAACTGAACTCGATGTGGAGGTCGTTGTCCTCAAGCAGTATTTCAAGCCTGGGCTGTAACATGCGATGGACCTCTCCGAGGGCATCAAGGTTAATTCCCTCTGCTTTGTGAAGGACGCAGTGAACGTGAGTTCGCCCCTTCACCCGTTCGGCCGAAAAATCCACGACGGCATAGCCCATTTCGTGAACAATCTCCATGACTGCGTCTGCAACCGGCCCCGACGGTTTTCGATTTTGCAACTCCCCTACCCACCCTTATTCATGTGATACCGTAAACGGCAGGGCATAAAAAAAAGAGTCCGCCGCAGCGACTCTTTTCTGCCTGAACAGTAAGTTGTCGATAGCATAATACAAGAGCAGCGTAGACGCGTCAATACGTACGCGTCGTCCGTCGGTCGTCATAGTTTTACCGCGCATACGACGGCACACACAACATTAACATCCATACTCTGAAGCAATTCAACACAGCGGCAGAGGCTTGCTCCGGTCGTGAGAACATCGTCAAGAAGAACGACGGGGCCGCGATTACGGCCGTTCCCGTCGGCAAGTGTCCGGGACAGAATGTAGTTGTCCGCAGCATTGGAATACCTGTCGGTCCGGGAGAGTTTTTTTTGCTGCTTTCCCCGCCTCCGTCGGAGAGGTGTATACAGGGGTACCGGCAGTTGGCCCGCTAAAACTTGAGTCTGATCAAAACCGCGCTTTCGGCGGCCTTTGACACTGGCCGGAACCGGTACGACCTGAAACGGCTCATTCAAAAGTGCGGCTATCGTCGGTTCCAGGAGGTGTTTTGAAAGAACCGGTGCTAACCGTCGGTTGGCCGAAAACTTCAGGCATTCGATCGCTCGTTTTGCAATTCCGGCGTACTCCCGTGCGGCGTGGCACGTCAGGCCCGTTGTACCGAGGGCGAAGTGAAATGGACCCGGCATTGCGTCGAGTTCTCTCAGGCACGTAGAACACACCGGGCCGCCGCCGTCCTGGAGGGGAAAGGTCCCGCAGAGAAGGCACGACTCCGGGATGAGGGTAAAACGATTCATTCCATTACTCCGGTCCGAGCTCCGTCTAACCTGCCTACAGCACATTGGATCATCTTGCTTGTCGAGTATCCGAGGAAAGATTACTCTTTGAAAATGGACGAACATTATCAATTTATCCTTGCCGGTGGCGGAGCTGCTGGACTATCCCTTGCCTACGAGCTGGTAAACAGTGGTTTTTCGGATGCATCCATTTTGATAGTCGATATGGAAAAAAAGACCGCTAATGACCGGACGTGGTGTTTTTGGATAGACCGGCCATTTCACCTTGACCCGATTGTCCACCGAAGATGGAAACACATGTGGTTTCACGGACCGGAACGGTCTCATCGTTTCGATCTGGACCCCTACGAGTACCGGATGATCCGGGGGCAGGATTTCTATCGACATACCATGGCGGACCTGGAAAACCGGAGTAATGTGACGTTTTTCTATGGGAACGTGGCTGCGTTAGAGAATGGGGGGACAAACGACGCACCGGCCCGGATTGAAATGGAAACGGGTGAAGTATTTACCGCCGATTGGATCTTTGACAGCCTCTTTTTGCCACGGGAGTTTGTTGTAGATACGAAGCGGTACCGCTTTTTGAAACAGCATTTTCTCGGATGGACCATCCGAACGCAGCAGGACCATTTTGACCCGAATGCAGTGACCCTTTTTGATCTCCGAATTGATCAGAACGGTGCGTTTCGGTTTATGTACATCCTGCCGTTTTCGCCGAGAGAAGCGTTGGTGGAGTACACTTTTTTTTCCTCGGAGCTGTTAACCGAACCGGAGTACCGGGCAGGACTAGAAACGTATCTTGATAGCTATCTGACAGGAATATCCTATGAAATTGTGGAGGAAGAAAGCGGTATCATCCCCATGACGGATCAGCCGTTTCCCCGGCGGTCGGGTAACCGCATCATGCGAACGGGAACGAAAGGCGGACGGGTGAAAGGTTCCACCGGTTTTGCCTTTATGCGGACAGTTACCGATGCGGCCAGTATTGTCAGATCTCTGAAACGGCGGGGCCACCCTTTTGATGTTCCCGATTCGCCCGGCCGATATCACACCTTTGATGCGATGCTGCTTTCTATTCTTGACCGTAACCCCGACAACGGCAGGGATATATTTGTTCGGCTCTTTGAGAAAAACCCCCTACCCCGGATATGGCGATTTCTGGACGAGACGGGCAGTCTCCGGGAGAACATCGCTCTTATGGCGTCGGTACCGTGGTTTCCTTTTATTGCGGCGTGGTTTGAGGTGAAATGGCGCCGTCTCGTTCACAGGGGCCAACCATGAGTGACACCGTGGTCGTGGTTCTCTTTTATCTGTGGTTGCCGGTGATGATCAGTGTTCCCCTGGTGGCTGCCCGGGCGACGAAAAACCCGGACCGGGCCGACTTCTTTCGGAGTACGGCGATTTCAGGCGGGGTTGTCTTCCAGGTGCTCCTCGTTATTGGAACGCTGTTTGTCCAGTGGCCTGCCGGTTTCGCCGTTCGCGCGGTGGTTCTGGTTCCACTGCTTGGTTGGCTGGCCGAGTTTATCGGGTCCCGGACGGGGATTCCCTTTGGGAACTACCACTACACCGCAGTGCTGCAGCCGCAGATACACCGCGTTCCGGTGGCTATTCCCCTGGCGTGGCTTATGATGCTGCCGCCGTCGTGGGCTGTTGCCCACCTTCTGGTACCGAATGGGACGCCGTTGGTCCACGCCGTTGTCGCCGGTCTTGCCTTTACCGCCTGGGACATCTATCTGGATCCCCATCTGGTGAAATGGGGTTTCTGGGAATGGCGCCAAAAAGGTGCCTATGAGGGGATTCCGCTGCGGAATTTTCTCGGTTGGTTTCTCTGGGCTACCGTTATAACCTGGGTCGCGGCGCCGCCGGCGCTTGACTTCTTTCCGTTGGTCCTGGTCTACCTTTTGACGTGGCTCTTCCAGTTTGGCGGACACATGGTCTTCTGGGGCTGGCCCGTTTCCGGCATTGCCGGGTTTATCGCTATGGGTGCGGCGGCCGTACCGGCTCTCCTCCGTTATTTTCTCTGACGAAAAGAGGTGGTTGATCTACTCGTCGAGTTCGTCTTTCCACCGATAAATGAGGTCCAGCGCCGCCCGGGGACTGAGAGAGTCCGGTTTCAGCGACCGGATTTCGTCGGTCACGAGATCGACCGGTGAAAAAAGACCTAAAGGCCGGCCGGAAACCACAGGCTCTTCCTGAACCGTTGAACCTTGGGTGTCCGTGGCTGTAACCGTTCCGTGGGTTTCAAAATGGGCCAGAAGCTGCCGAGCCCGGTCTATAACCGGCGCGGGCAACCCCGCCAGACGCGCCACATCAACGCCGTAGGACCGGTCTCCGGCGCCGCGGATGAGCCGCTTCAAAAAATGAATACGGTCACCGCTGTGTTCCACCGCCATACCCAGCGAGACAAACTGGGCGTGTTGGATCCGGGCGAGTTCATGGTAGTGAGTGGCAAAAAGGGTTCGGGACCGACTGGATTCCAGAAGGTACTCACAGACCGCCCAGGCGATGGCAAGGCCGTCGTGGGTGCTTGTGCCCCGCCCCACCTCGTCCATTATCACCAGGCTCTCCTCGCCGGCGTTCCGGAGGATGTTACTCGTCTCGTTCATCTCTACGAGAAAGGTCGATTCGCCCCTGGCGATGTTGTCGGAGGCACCGACACGACAGAAAATCCGGTCGCAGAGGCCGATTTCCGCCTCGTCGGCCGGCACAAATGAGCCGATTTGCGCCATGACCGCGATAAGCGCCGTCTGGCGGAGAACGGTTGATTTTCCCGCCATATTCGGACCGGTGACCAGGGCAAAGCGCGGCGCGTCTCCACCCAGATCGACGTCGTTGGCCACGAAATCGCCCGGTGGAAGGTGGGCCTCCACCACCGGATGCCGCCCGCCCCTGATGCGTACGGTGGGTGTACCGACCAGTTGGGGCCGCCGGTACCCGTGTACCGTTGCCGCCTGGGCCAGGGACGCCACCGTATCAACCTCGGCGAGCGCCTCTGCGGCGGTACGGAGATCCCTGATAGAACCAACCAGCTCCCGCCGCAGCGCCAGATAGAGCTCCTGTTCCCGCTCGATCGCGGCGGAGGTGGAGTTCTGAATCTCCTGCTCCAGATCCGACAGCCGTGGAGTGGTGTACCGCTCGCCGGTGCTGATACTCTGCCGACGGATATAGCTCTCCGGGATACGATCAACCTGACTCTTGGGAACCTCAAAGAAATGGCCCAGCACCCGGTTGTACTTGATCTTGAGAGAGTTGATGCCGGTAACCGCCCGCTGTTCCTGGAGGTACCCCTCCAGAATACCCCGGCTGCCGTCCCGCAGATTCCGAAGACGGTCCAGTTCGGAGTCGTACCCCACCTGAAAGATACCCCCTTCATGGATCACAACCGGTGCATCCGGTGACAGGGCGCCTTCGATACGTTCTGAAATTACCGTCAACACCGCGTTTTCGATTTTGATCCAGGGAACCCATTCTTCAACGTCACAGACGACATTCAGTGACGCCGCAACGGCCAGCAGGTCTTTGGGATGCGCCTTTTCAACCCCCAGCCTTCCGATAAGACGTTCCAGATCGTAGGCGTCGTTCAGCCGATGCCGGAGAGCCTGCAGGTTCTGCTGATGGCGGTAGAGGTTGTCCAGCCGGTCCAACCGCTCTTTCAGAACTCCCGGATTCCGGGAAGGCTGCAGCAGCCGCTGCCTGAGCCGCCGGGAGCCCATCGGAGTTTTGGTGAAATCCAACACGTGCAGGAGTGTAAAGGACCCGCCCCCGTCGTTGAGATTGCGCACGAGTTCCAGATTTCGGGATGTCGCTTCATCAAGAACGACTACGTCCGCCGGCTGGTGCCGCCGGACGTCCTGCAGGTGAACCAGAGTGTGCCGGGCGTTGTCCCGGAGGTACTCCAGTATCGCCGCCGCCGGCAGGAGG
>JBAYPC010000103.1:0-8241 GCA_041677905.1 Alkalispirochaeta sp.
CCATAACCTCTCTGTACAGCGTCACAGCACTGCGTGTCCGGCCATCTGCCTCAGATTGTCCCGCTAGATAAAATTTCATACGAATCCGCAATCCCTGGTCCCGCTCTTTTTCTACAGCATTCAGAATTCGGGCGTCGTCACTTCTCCGACCGGACCGGGAGCGGGACAGGTACCGGGCCATCTCATAGTACAGCGTATCTTGAGGGAGGTCACCCGCCGCCTTTTCAATAATTTCCACACCCTTTCGATCATCGCCGTTCAGTTTCCAGCTCAAAGCGGCCAGCAGAATCACGCCCGGATCCCTGGGATCCGCCGGGTTCCCTTCCGCCCAGGACCGTTGGAAAAAACGAGCCGCCTCACCAAAGCGTTCTACTTCAAAGAGAAGCAGTCCGTACGGTTGAAATCCCGGGTGAAAGTCCGGACGCAACGCCAGTGCCGTTTCTAGATCGGTGATCGCCGCTTCCTGATCACCTGCGGCAGTGTAGGCGCGGGCTCGGTGAACATAGGCAAGAAAGACGTCGGGACGTTCTGCAATAAAGACGTTGAAATCTTCAAGAGCCCCGGACCAGTTGTTCCGTTCCAGCCTGACCAGACCCCGGTCGTACCGGTGCCAGGGGTAGTCTTCGGCAAGACCGATAGCCGTGGAAAGGTCGTTCTCGGCCTCATCCAGACGGTACTGCATGGACAACGCCCGGCTCCGGTCGGCGTAGGAAAAGCTGTAGTCCGGGGCCGTTTCAATTGCCCGGCTCAGAACGGCCTCCGCCTTTTCCGGTTTTTCCGTTCTCAGCTGCAGATTCCCCATCCCGATCAGAGCGACAAGGTGATCCGGATCGTGCTGCAACGCTTCCGTAAAGACCTCTTCAGCTTTCTTGTACCGCCGTAATTGCAGGAGAATTTCGCCGAGAGCCGCCCGGGCGGTAGTGTTTTCAGGGTCCGCTTCAACCGCTCGTTCCAGAAGTTCCTGCTCCCGAGCCGTATCGTTCCTCGTTCCTGCGATCACGGAGAGTCCAAAAAGGGCATTACTGTCGGCAGGGTTTTCTTCAAGCACTTTCAGAAAAACTTCCTCCGCCGACGTTGTATCACCGGCGGCCAGGTAGAGGTTTCCCAGAAGAACGCGCGTTTGTACAGCGTCCGGCTCCCGCAGCAGCGACTCTTCTTACTCGGCAATTGCCTCTCCCGGATCACCCAAGGCAATAGCAGCACTTATGCGCTCATACGCCTCCGCAGTGGGATCGAACACCGCCGGCGAAACCTCGGGTGTCGGGACCGACGTGGTGGCACACCCGTACAGGAAGAAAGCGGTAAAAAGTAACAGTAGTACCGATCGCATAGCCGGGAAGTATATCAGAACGTAATGGGGAGGTAAAACGACGAGAGCGGGGGCCGGTAATACCCGGCCGTCGCCCGGCTGGTTGGCCTGGATTTGTCGGAAGGGTATACTCGGACGCACATGCTCGTAAAATCTACCGACTCTTCTACACTGTTCCGGCGACTTCGACGCCTTTCCGTCCCGATTATGCTCACCAATCTCCTTCAGATGACCTACAACCTCGTGGATTCGTGGTTTCTTGGGCGTATTGGGGCCGAAGCACTATCTGCGCCGGCTCTCTCTTTCAGTTTCATCATGTTTCTGTCGGTCTTTGGTACAGGGTTTTCCATGGCGGGTACAACCCTGGTTTCCCAATCTTACGGATCTGATCAGGCTGATCGAGTCAACTTTTACGCCTCTCAGACGGTCACTATAGTCGGGTCTATTGGCATCATTGTAGGAATCGCGGGGATATTTTTAGCCGCCCCTCTGTTAAGACTGCTTCAGGCACCCCCGGCCGCTTTCGATTACGCCAGAGTATATATGCAGATCATCTTTGCAGGTATACCGTTTATGTTCTTCTTCTTCATCATGCAGTCGATGATGCACGCCCTGGGCGACTCCGTCACCCCACTGAAGATCCAGCTGGTGACGATCGTGGTAAACATCCTGCTGGATCCGATTTTTATATTCGGCTGGGGCCCCGTGCCGGCTATGGAGGTAGCGGGGGCGGCAACGGCCACCGTAATAAGCCGCTTTATCGCCGCAGTCCTGGCGGTGTTCGTGCTGCTTCGCGGTCACCACGGTGTACGGGTGCAACGGCGCTATCTGAGACCCGACCGTACCGCCCTGCGTCAGTTTTTGAACATCGGACTGCCCAATTCTCTGGGACAGGGTATTTCAGCTCTCGGTTTTACCGTACTCCAGCGAGTGGTCAACAGCTTCGGCGTGCCCGTCGTGGCCGCATTCGGAGTTGCCAATCGGATCACCGGTCTCTTCAGCATGCCCGCAACGGGACTCTCCAAGGCGACGGCGTCACTTGTCGGTCATGAACTGGGGGCCGACCGCCCCGATGAGGCGCGTCGCGTAGTCCGGTTGAGTGTTCTCTCAATGCTGGTAATCATCGTACGGTTGATGGCATTTACGTTCTTTTTCGGCAACACTCTGGTCCGGTTTTTTGTGAACGATCCAGAAGTTATCGCCCATGGAGCAGTTCTCTTCCGAATCGTATCGGTATCGATTATTCCCTTCACCCTGTTCACCGTGTCGAACGGGGCGTTTGAAGGGGGAGGAGTCACCAGACCCGTTATGGTCCTGAACATCTTTCGTCTCTGGGGAATCAGAGTTCCCCTGGCGATGTGGTTGTCGTCCCTGCCCGCTCTTGGAGCGACCGGCATATGGATCGCCATGTTTATATCCAACATAGTAACGGCGACGCTGGGCTTTCTGTGGCTTCGAAGGGGAACCTGGCTGCGCAAGATCTCACTTGCCCCTTCAACCACACCCCTGAACCATCCTGCGGCACCGTTGTCTTGAGACTATCCGTCCACACCCGCCATTTTTTTCAACAGGGCAATCTCTTCAGGCCAGCGATCGGTATCGGGCGTTTCCAGGATCATCGGCTTTCCGTCCATTCGGGTGTCTTCCATGATCGCCCTGAAACCGTCCATCCCAATTTCACCTTCTCCGATCGGGAGGTGCCGGTCCTTGGTGCTTCCCAGCGTCCCCGTTGAATCGTTCAGGTGCAGAGCCACCAGCTTCTCAAGGCCTACAAGTTTCTCGACTTCGCCGACAAGATCGTCCCAACCATCGGCAGTACGGATGTCGTATCCCGCCGCAAAAGCGTGACACGTGTCGATACATACGGCCACGCGGTCTTTGTCCTTCACATAGTCCATGATACGGGCCAGCTGTTCGATCCGGCGCCCGATAGAGGTGCCCTGACCGGCTGTGTTCTCCAGGACAAGCACCCCGCCGTCGACTTTTTCCAGCACCCGGTCCATTCCGTCGGCAATGCGTCGCAGCGTTTCATCTTCTTCCAGTTCGCCCTTTGACGTCCCCGGATGAAAGTTCAGCCACCGAAGGCCCAACTGTACCGTCCTGTCCAGCTCATCGGCCAGCCCGTTGATCGATTTTTCCCGGACTTCATCACCGGGACTGCCCAGATTGACGAGATAACTGCCGTGGGGAATGACGTGTTTCCACTCGTATCCTCCGGCAGCCATGGCCGCATGAAAGGCGTCCACCGTTTCCGGTTGATACGGTTTTGCATGCCACTGCCGCTGGTTTCGGGTAAAAAGTGAAAAGGCAGTTGCACCTATCTTTTCCGCATTTCCCGGAGCGTTGTTGACCCCGCCGGCGGCACTCACGTGGGCGCCGACATACACTGTTCGCTTACTCACGCAGGTATTCTGACGGTTGCACAGGGACAACGCAAGGGGCCGGTTCGAAACTCGATAATAACGGGAAAATGGGAAAAATTTGCAATAGAAAGAGAGAAAACCTGCCGATAATTAGTAAATCGATGGTATACTCCATAATGGGCGGGGAAGTAGATGGCGAATAACGACGGCTCAAACCGGTTCGAAATCCTGTTGACCGACCGTATACTCGGGCGTGTGCTCAGCGATGTCGGTATCTTCGTTTCCGATTACCGGACAAACAGGCACCTGTCGAGCAAACTCTGGCGGGAGCAAGGCCTCGCCTCGTCCGATTCCGAACAGTCTCTGGGATGGTTACGGCACGTTCACCCCGCCGATGTCGACCGCGTTCGTCAGGCCCTTGAACCGGTGTATACCGGACGGTCAGATTCATATGAAGTGGTGTTCCGATTCGGCAATCGCGACGGGTCCTATCGCTGGGTTGTGTCCCGGGGACAGGGTGTCACCGCGTATGAACACGGGAAACCCGGCATCGTTGTCGGTGTTGATATCGATATCAGCACTTTCAAATCGGTTGAGCACCAACTTCAACACCAAAACGAACAACTAGAGACGCTTCACGACATTGCAAAGGTGATCGGCGCATCCCTGGACCTTGAAGAAACGGTAAACCGCGTCCTTGCCCAGACGCAGAGGATTCTTCCGTACAACACTGCCACTGTCCAACTCCTGGAAGACAACCAACTCCGGGTAATCGGGTCATACGGGTTTTCCAACCCCGAACCGGTGATGGAACTCAGATTTCCCTACCCTGAGCGGGGCAGCCTGAGTACCCACGCCATCGACACGCGACAGCCCTGTTTGACCGGTAACGTAAAACGGGACTTTCCCGCGTATATCCACCCTGAAGAGGAACAACGTGTCCGGTCATGGCTGGGTATACCTCTTGTCAGACATGACCAGGTAATTGGACTCATGGCAGTAGACAGCCACACCAAAGACACATACACAGCTGAACATCTGAAACTGGCGGCCACTGTGGGAGGGCACATCGCCGTTGCTCTGGAAAACGCCCGGCTCCATGATCGGACCTACCAGATGGCCATGTCCGACAGCCTGACCGGAGCCGGCAGCCGCCGCCGGTTCCAGGTAGAAGGGCGTCTGCTCTATGAGACTGCTCAGCGGGACGGTAGTTCCATCTGTGCGCTCATGCTTGATATCGACTATTTCAAGGACGTCAATGACCGGTTTGGACACTCCGTGGGTGACGTCATTCTTCAGCGCATTGCCCAGGTCTCCATGGCTGAGCTACGGGGCAGCGACCTTTTTGCCCGTTACGGCGGCGAGGAATTTGTCATTCTCGTCCCGGGCTCAGATAAGCAGGACGGTAAGGTCCTGGCAACACGCATATGTGAGACCGTCCGTCGGCTGGATCACCGGGAAATCGACCGGTCCGTGACCGTCAGCATCGGAGTCGCCTGTGAAGTCCCTCTTCGCGGTAACGGCCTGGACACCCTCGTCCACCGGGCGGACGACGCGATGTACCAGGCAAAACAACAGGGCCGCAATCGTGTTGTCGTGGCGACCGGTTCGTTCTGTTCGGCCATTTCGGACGTGACCTGACCACAGGGCTACCGGGTGAGGTTCGTGAGCCTCACACTCCTCACACTACTGTTTGCTGGAAGCCGCCCACAGGTTTATGTTGCTGTCTACGGCAAAACCGTCGATTTTTGCCAACTCATCGTCGGTAAAAGCCGGTGCTTTTGTGGCCGCTAAATTCTCTTCAATCTGTGTAAGACTGCTCGCGCCGATCAGCACCGACGTAACCTCTTTTCGGCGAAGGACCCAGCTAAGGGCCATCTGGGCAAGACTCTGTCCCCGTTTCCGGGCAATTTCGTTCAAGCCTCTGATCCGGTCCAGCCGGTCCTTGGTAAGCATCTTCTTGTTCAGGGCGGTTCCCTCGCGGCCGGCTCGGGAATCCGCAGGCACACCGTTCAGGTATTTATCGGTCAGCATGCCCTGGGCCAGAGGTGAGAAGGCAATACATCCAATCCCCTCTTCAGTCAGTGCGTCTAGAAGCCCTTCAGATTCGACCCATCGGTTCAGCATAGAATAGGAAGGTTGGTGAATCACCACGGGAGTTCCCATTTCCCGCAGAATCCGGGACGCCTGCCTCGTCTTTTCAGCTGAGTAAGAAGAAATCCCGGCGTAGATCGCCTTCCCCTGCCGGACCGCCGTATCCAGAGCGGACATCGTCTCTTCCAGAGGAGTGTCCGGATCGACGCGGTGAGAGTAGAAGATGTCCACATGATCCAGCCCCATCCGTTTTAGACTCTGGTCCAGACTCGCCAGCAGGTACTTCCGGGACCCCCACTCACCAAACGGTCCAGGCCACATGAGATACCCCGCCTTGGTGGATATCACCAGCTCGTCCCGATACGCCCGGAGATCCTGGGAAAACACCTTCCCGAAGTTCTCTTCTGCCGAGCCCGGAGGGGGACCGTAGTTGTTTGCCAGGTCAAAATGGTAGATCCCCATGTCAAAAGCACCCCGGATCATCGTCCTGGCGTTCTCAATGGGGTGCTGATCACCAAAATTGTGCCAGAGCCCTAAAGAAACCTCCGGCAGGATCAGCCCGCTCCGGCCGCTTCGGCGACGGCCACATTCATCATAACGTGATTCTTTTGGTGTATATGTCATGCCTCAAGTGTATCCCCGTCGGTGTCAACGGGCAAGCTGAGCGTGCAGTATGCCCGTCGATGTGGTAGGATATTCCCCATGCCTCCACTATTTACCGCAGATTTCTGGCAGGAAACGGTACGGAATGCCACAGAATGGGGCCTCCAGGTTCTTCCAGGAATTCTTCTGATTCTTCTGATAGCCCTTATCGTAACGAAGGTTATCAACAGAGTGCTCAACCGGGTTTCCGGCTTTATCACGGCCAATCTGAAACGGACCGGGAGAATTGACCCGGGTGAACTGGAAAAACGGGTAAAAACCCTCACCGGTATACTCAGTGCGGCGACACACGTCTTTCTTTGGCTCGTTATCGCCATGCTCATACTGCGGCGGCTGGGCTTGGACGTTGCACCGATTATCGCCGGAGCCGGGATCGTCGGACTTGCCGTCGGTTTTGGTTCCCAGGAACTTGTGAAAGACTTTATTGCCGGTTTTTTTATCCTTATGGAAAACCATATCCGAGTCGGTGACGTCGCCGTGATCAACGGGATTTCCGGTGGGGTGGAACAGGTTGGTCTGCGGACCATAGTCCTGAGAAACTCCTCAGGTGTTGTCCACGTATTTCAGAACGGCAAGATAAACAGCCTGGCCAACATGACCAAAGAGTGGTCCGCCGTTGTCTTTGATATCGGCGTTGCCTACAAGGAAGACATCGACGAAGTGGCCAAAACAATGCGGTCTGTCGCCGCAGACCTTCGTCAGGATGGCACTCTCGGGCCTGAAATCACCGACGATCTGGAAGTCCTGGGCGTGGATTCCTTTGGCGACAGCGCAGTCATTATAAAGGCGCGCCTCAAGACAAAACCTGCGCGGCAGTGGGCCGTCGGAAGGGAGTACCGTCGCCGATTGAAATACGCCTTTGACGAGGCTGGAATTGAGATTCCTTTTCCCCATCGCACCGTCCTATGCCATCACAAATAACCCATGCTCTTTTGGCGGAAGACAGTCTTCCCGAACAACAACGGCACCGTCTGACCCAACCGGAGTACCGTGCCTGGCTTGCCCTGGGTGCACAGGGGCCGGACCTGTTCTACCACAACCAGCGGCGAGCACCGAGAAGCATTCAGTACGGCACGCTCCTGCACCGTCACAGTTACGGTTCTGTGACCGCCGCCATACTGGCGCAGGCGCACCTTCGCGGCGAAGAACCGGACGGGAAAACGGCTATGTACCTTGCCGGGTTTGTCGGGCACGCCGTACTGGACCGTATACTTCACCCCTATATCAACTTCCGGGCGGGCCGACCCGTTGCGGGTCGGCCTGAGACGGACAAGCTCCGCTCCATGCACGCCTTCATGGAGCGCCTTGTGGATGTTGCCCTGCTGGAGTATCTCCGGGGTATCCACCCCAATGAGTATGACTTTTACGGTACGGTCACGGTCGTCGAGAAAACCGGTCGTGATCACTGGGTTTCGCTGATGGAAGGTGCTCTGGCTTCAGCACTTCCCCGGGCAGAGGCGGACACAAAACTCTCTTTGCGGATGAACAACGCCTGGTTGGACGCCTTCGGATACTACCAGTTTACCCGAAACGTCAACCCCGACTATCTCAGGATCGCGCTGGAACGGGAAACGGCCGGTACAATTTCGGGCCAATGGCTTTCCTTAGTCCATCCCCTCAACGTTCCGTCGGACCTGGACGTTCTCAACCTTGAGCACCGGCAGTGGAACCACCCCTGTTCGTCTCGCAGAACATCCCGGGAGAGTGTTCCGGACATGTACGATGAAGGTGTCCGCCGGACCCGCGCAGCGGTTGAACAAGTTCTGGCTCTTTGGGATGACATTCGAAAAACCGGCGTCAAGGACGACACGA
>JBAYPC010000104.1:0-8240 GCA_041677905.1 Alkalispirochaeta sp.
AGATAAAGGCAATACTCTCTGCAACCGAAAAGATCATCTGTCCCGTGTTCCCGTTCTGGACAAGCTGTCCGTTCAGCCGGGTCTGTACCGTCAGGTTCGTAATATCAGAGATGTCCGTCGGACTTACCAACCTGGGACCCAAGGGTAAAAAGGTATCAAATGACTTTCCGCGAAACCACCCGGACCGATCACCGTTTTGGATGTTTCTCTGACTCACATCATTCCCGCAGGTATAACCCAGAACGTGTTCCAGAGCCGCCTCAGCGGGTATGTTACGACCGCCGGTTCCGATGATCACCGCCAGTTCACCTTCGTAATCCGTACGTTCATCGGGGAAGTTGTACGTCCCAAGGATATCGGGCAGCACAATAGGATCACCGTCTCCCACAATGGAACTGGGCAGTTTTGAGAAGAGGACCGGTTCATCCGGTTCAACCGCGTCGAGTCCGCGAACTCGAAGGGATACACTTTCCTGAATATGGGCATGGTAGTTGAGTCCCAGGGCAATAATTTTCTGAGGACAGACTTCATAGGTTCCTGTACCGAAAGGAAGCTGCAGTGGCCGTTTCATGGTGAGATTCTACGTTGATTTATGGTGAAACTCAATGGGAAAGAGTCTCGCCTATCTCCGACAAAAAAACCGGCCCCGGACGGAGCCGGGCGTCCGAAAGACCGGTAGAAACGCTCAGCGCCCGTGTTCGCGCATGTTGACGATCGCCTCTACTGCACGATGGCGAACCGTACGGATATAGGGACTCGATGCCGCCTCAAGTAACGCCCCCAGCACCTCCGGGTCGGGAAGGCCGCCGGTTTTCGCGGAAAGTCGTTCCAGAGACAGAATAAGCGAAAATGCGAGGTTATTGTCCGGCATTGCCCGGGCGTTTTCCCGTATCAACGTCTGCGCGAGGTAGTCGGAGACCTGGTTGTCTTCGTTAATGCCGATCTGACCAAGGGCATATGCGGCTTCAGCAAGGACCATCGGTTCCGGATCATCCCGTATAATTCGCAAGAGCGAGTTCTTGGCCTGCTCACCGCCGATTCGACCAAGCAGTTCCGACGCCTCCCGCCGGATTTCCGGAAAGTTGTTGATCACCGCCCCTTCGGACCGAACCTGGTGGGCTACACCCTCTGTTGCCAGAGACTCAAGAATGATGTACATGCCTTCCGACGGATTCCCGTTTTCAACCATCGAGCGGATATTGCGAAGTGCCAACCGTTTCAGTTCCTGATCATTTGCCAGCGCCTGACTGCGCATAATCTGCAGTTCAATATCCTGACTGAGATAGAGCTCCTCAATTGTCCGTTCGGTCTGAACTTCCCGGGCCCCTTGACTATCCTGAGCAGCCACAGGCAGTAACACCAAGACCAGAAGAAATATGGATATGTACTTCATCGTCGCTCCCTTATAGATGATTGCGTTTACGACCTCGACTATACTTTAAAACGTGTCTATCTTCCAGCGATCATCGGACTTTTTCAACAGGTAAAGCAGATACCGCTGTTCATTGATCACCATAATTGCCTCGACGGTCGTTTCATCGAGAAAAACAAGGTCATCAAGCCGGGCATTTGACCGACTCGGTACAACCACATAGTTAAAGTAGTCCTCCAGACTCCGCAGTATGATGTTGTTCCGGATCAGCACCGAACTCTGCGAACTCTGCCGAAGGACGTCCGGATCAGAATAGGTCATACGGTATTCGGGAGTAAGATAGTACTGCCACGCCGAAAAATCGCCTCTGGATATAATCTCATTCAACTCCGAAATGGTCGTCTCGACTTCGGTAAAAGTCTGTACGTACAACTCTTCGGATACTTCAATGGGTTCGACAACTTCTTCGACAACTTCAGGTTCGGCATCGTCAGGTTCGGTATCTGCGGGAGCTTCGTCTGCCGATCCGTCGGGCGCCGGTTTCTCGGCTACCGGTTTCTCGGCGAGAGATTCCTCCTGAACCGGTGGTGGAGGTTCACTGTGCGCCGTTTTTTCGTCTCCCGACTTCGTACTGACACATCCCGAAAACAACGCGACCAAAAGCGACAACACGATAATATGGCGGAGATTCGGGTATTTCATACCAATAGTGTAGCCGTGGCAGTGAATAGCTGTCAATTTATGTTGCGCACTCTCGACACACTTCCTAAAATGGAGCTGGAGGGTAGAGTGGCATCAGCACAGGAAATTCAGAAAATACTCCACGCGTATGTAAAGCACACCGGTAATCCCCGGGTTTCAAAACAGAATCTGGAGATCTTCACCAAACGGTACGCCAAGAGGTTTTCCGACGAACATCCTGAGTTCACTCTGCTTACCGGTGAAAAAAGTGGAGAGTTGTTACAGGCAGGTCTACTTGAACTGGAAAAAACACAGGGCGTACTCGTCGAGCGAACAGACGGCGGCGCAGTAGCGTCCATCTATTATCCCGCATTTTATACTACCGAGATCACCCGCTGGTACACAAAAATGGTGGACGACAAGGAACTTCCCTTCCCCGCTGAAGAGAGCCTGGACGTGACCATTCCCGCCGGTATTCTCAAGGCAATCGACGTTACCGACAGTCTGATGCACTTTCTGGAGTCCGACGACGTCGATAACGAACAGATCCTGCTTCTCCGCTTTCCTCACGGAGTAAATCCGGTCATTACCACCGTTGGACTTCTCCGGGATACCATGCTCCCCCTCTCGGTTGCAAAAATTCGGGACTACCTGCGGACCGGCAAGAACGGCAGCTATATGGAAACCAAACTACGGGCTGTTTTCCGCAACCGGGAAATGCTGGTCCGGGAAATGATTGAGTCTGCACAGACCCGCCCCGATGACACGCTGCACACGATTCGGGAGCCGAACGAGTTTCATTTTTACTTCTGGACCCAGATTTCAAGCATGATCATCAAAGAGTACGCCCAGAAGACGGAAAAGCTCCAGACGGAACACGCCTTCTGTCAGGCGTCATTTTTGCTTGGCTACTACAGCGTCTTCTACAAAGGACGCCACCAGAAGACTCAAAAACGGGAAGAGACGCATCGCATTCTCACAGCGGCATTCCAGAAACCTCCGTTCACCTTTTCTGTCCAGGATGTCTACGGACTGACCGACGACCGAGGAGTAGCACTGACAAAGCGTGTCAGGAGGGAGGAGATTAACTCCTGGCTGGAAGAGATGCTCAAACGGCCTAATGAGAAGCAGATATCCGAACTGGTCTCCATCAACACGTCCGAAGCGACGGGGCTGATGGTACATTCCCGGCAGTACGTTCCTCTGCTCTTCAGACAGATCAAGGCGGCCACACCGGTTCTGACCAGGGAACTCACGGCGGACATGGTTTCGGTTATGCTTGACGAGAAAAAAGACGAATGGCTGGAGGACCCGGACGCATTTGAAACGGTTCTGGCGGCCAAGGTGCGGGACGAGTTCAGTCTGTTGTACGGCTTGTGCACCTTTCAGACACTTTTTCTCGTCATAGACGGGCAGGACCTTCCTCAAGGGCAGCGTGAAGGCGCGCTCGCTCTGTTAGATCCGGCAAAGCGGTCCATGCGTTCCTGGACGGAGATACTGGGTATCGACCAGGCGGCCATCTTCCGGGACGCCCGTCTGCACCTGCCCTTCTGGATGTTGATACCGATCCTTCGGGGAATCATCCGCCTCTTTCTAGTCATGTTCAGTACCGAAGGCAGTGCCGTTCGGGCGGGTAACAAACCTGGTAAAAAGTCTGGTAAAAAGGCCGCAGCGCCGACCGGTGATATTCCCGACGAAAAGGCAGCCGCAGACGCGCGCCGCCAAAAATTTCTCGATGATGTTGAATCGATGCAAAAGGAGTTTCTCAGTCCAGACGAAACGGCGGATCAGAAGCTGAAAAAACTGAAGAACCAGTGGAACCCACTACTCGATCCGATAAAACGGGACAACCTGGTGGAGGACGTCAACTCTCTGTGCCGCGATCTTCTCCGCCGTATGAAATACACACGGTCAATGCAGGCACCCGACCAGCGGCGAATTGAGGAACTGGCAAAACGTATCGCCGCCAATACAGCCTTTGACCGGATTACCCGCCGAAAGGCTTTTGAAACATATCTAAAGCTCTACATGCTGACAGTTCTGCAGCGGGCGCTGCACCGCTGATACCGATGCCGCATGGGTCCTGATCTCGTTTCCAACCCGCGACTTCGGTCCCAAAGTGGGCCGCACCTGCTGGTTGCAACTCTGTTCCTGGGACTGGTTTTTGGCCTTCCCCTGCCCGGCCAGAGTGTTCAGTACGCCCAAAGTGCACTTACGTGGACGGAGGCCGAACGTGATTATTTCCTGACGCTGCCGGAGGTATCGGTGGGGACCGATTCAACCTGGCCTCCCATGGAGTACATAAACCGGCAGGGGGAGCTTGTCGGCTTTGACATCGACCTTTTGCGGGAAATCGGTTTACGGGCGGGGTTCAGGCCGGTTTTCACCACAGTACCCTGGGACGGGATATTCGCCGGGCTGATGGCCGGTCAGTACGATATGATCGCTTCGTCGGTCACGTTGCTGGACGAACGGACCAGGGTAATGCGCTTTTCTGAACCGTATTTACAGGCCGCCCAGTATCTGGTGGTCCCGGCCGCCCGGACCGATGTCCGTACCCTCCGGGATCTGGCCGGCGGCGATGTCGGGGCCCAGATCGGAACCACTGGATCGCGACTGGTGGAAGCGACTCCGGGGGTAACGCTGCGAGCCTACGACGACCTCGGCCTTGCGGTAGAAGACCTGGACCGGGGACGGTTAGCCGGTATAGTCGCCGATACCGCCATCGTGCAGTACTACATTCTCTCCCACCCCCGATATCGAGGCAATTTGCGGGTGGCCGACCAACCGTACACCGTTGAAGAGTACGCATTCGCCATTCGAATGGACCTGCCGGAGCTGCAAGCCGGTGTTAACAAGGGGCTGGAGATGGTCAAACAGGACGGAACGTTAAAAAAACTCGAAGCATTCTGGTTTCCCGACCTTGGGCCGGACCATTTCGACACTCCCGGCGAAGCAGACGCTTCCGACGGCCATTCCGATGGTTGAGGTCCAAAATGCCGGAATTACCTGAGGTACTGATGGTTGTCCAGGGGCTCACCAATAACGGCATCATCGGGCGTCGCATCACCCAAACGACCGTGACGTGGCCGCGAAGTGCAGGCGGCTCCGCAGAGGTGTTCAGTTCGGCGGTGACCGGCCGGACCATCCAGGCGGTCCGCCGCCACGGAAAGTACATCTTCATCGATCTTGATTCTGCCGGAAATCTCGATCCCGGCGGTACCATTGCGGTACATCTGCGCATGAGCGGCCGTCTGTACGCAGCGCCGGCGGACCTCCCGCTAACCGGATATGAGCGCGTTGTGCTCAGCCTGGACGACCACCGGGATGTGCGTTTTTATGACCCCCGGAAGTTTGGAAGAATGGTATTTTACCGTGATTCTTCCGCCATTACCGATCGTCTGGGTGTTGATCCGCTGAATGACGATTTTACACCGTCGGTACTGGCTGGATTGTTGGGCGGTAGAAAACGTCAGATCAAGGCGCTCTTGCTGGACCAGAGCGTTATTGCCGGCCTGGGGAACATCTACACCGATGAGGCGCTCTGGCGCGCCGGAATCCACCCCCTGCAGCGGAGCAACACCCTGACGGCCGGCAAGGTCGATTCACTCCATAGGGCGATCCGGTCTGTCCTGCTGCAGGGTATTTCCAACGGTGGAACCCGGCTGGGTGGCGGGAAAGGTAACTTTATCGTTCCCGGAACCACATCAACGCCTCGAAACCAGAACCACCTGGCCGTATTCGGTCGCCTCGGCGAGGCGTGCCCGAAATGCGGAAACGACATCCGTCGGATAGTCGTCGCCCAGAGAAGCACCCATCTCTGTCCGGTTTGTCAAGTGCCGGCCGGTGAGATACAAGATCTGTCAGCTACACAGTGAGTCTATGTGAGCCTCCAGCTCTTTTTTGCGGTTGACCTGGGCTTTCCACTCGTCAGGAACACCGTACAACGCTCCGGCGAGAGCACCCAGGACCATGGCCCGTCCACAACTGTCACCGCAGTTGTATATGTTTTTCCTCACTGCATCGATGTAGCCGTCTGCGTTGAGGAGGGTATGCAGAGCCACAGGAACCCCGGACTTCAACTCGCAGGCCGGCCCCAGTTTCATGGCCGTTGTTTTGGGATCCTGATTTTCACGGTCCAGCGCATCCTGAACAGATTTTGTGACACCATCCGGGGCTCCGACCATCGCCTGTTGTATGGCCTCCCGAAGCTGCTCCGGTGCGGCGTCTCCCGACAGACTCCACCGCAGGACTTTCATCACAAAGTGGGACCAGGCAAGAGCCGTCTCGTTGTTGTGGGTAACCCGAACCGCTTCGTCTACCATAGTGTCCAGATCGGCGTGGTCCGGATACACCGCTGCGAGAATGGGCAGCCGGGTCAACGCCGGCAGCTGCAGGTCGTCGGTCCCGGGGTATTCCCTGGATGATTCGAGACGGTCGAGCATGGCCGTAGCGAGTTTTTGCTGGGCATCGGTTCCTTTGGTCTGCCGTATCGTCTCCCTGACTTTGTCCCGCAGCGCCTGGCCGCGCAGAATTTTTACCTGACCGAGAACCTTCATGGCCACCGCATGTTTCTCGTCTTCATCACCGTCAAATGGGACGGACATAGCCTCTTCCCGATGATCTTCGTCCTGCCTGATCAGGTTGATCAGGGTACCTCTGGTTGGAGTGTCTATATACCCTACGTATTCACCGCCAAAACCAAAATGGCTGGAAAACTGCTGGGCGTAGTGCTGCCAGTTGAAGTCACCTGTTTCCCTGAGAGATCGCAAGAGAACCAGCATGCCCTCTCCGTACATGGAGAGGTCCCCGGCGTGCCGCTGTCCGTGGGCAAAGTAGGCGGGAACGCCTTCGTAATTGGTCGGATCGGGCTCCAGAAATTCCGGTTTCTCCGGCGCGATCCGGTGTATTCGCGGCTGTGCGTATATCCAATGCAGACCCAATGATGCGGCGTCGGCAACAAGGGCGCCCCAAATCATGTCTTTTCGTCGTTTCAAGGTATCCTTCATGCACTATAAGATAGTGATGAACGGGATGAAGGGTCTATCTGAAATCCCTGCTGGGGCTATGCGGAGTCGGCCGGGGAAGGTCCGCTTTCCAGGCTGAATCGACCACCAGATGAACCACCCCGGCGCTGCTCTGGACGGTTCCTCGAACGCCAAGCATTGTAGCCGTCAGCAGAACCGGTCGCAGTTCGTCGTACTTCCGGCGCCAGACAATGAGGTTTACAAACCCCGTTTCGTCTTCCAGAGTCATAAAGACGGTACCTCCCGCCGTTGATGGGCGCTGCCGCCAGATGACCATTCCGATGTAGGAAATAACCGTACCGTCGTCGATTCGGCGCACTTCAGCAGCCGACGGATAGGCGCGGCCGGTCAACCACGTCCTGTACGGTTCCAGGGGATGAGATTCAGTGCTCTGCCCGGTGGACCGGTAATCCCAGACAAGTCGTTCAAACGCATCCAGATGGGCGAAACCGGGCTGCTTTTCCCGGCCGACAAGGAGGATACCGTCGATGCTTTGTTCTTTTTCATGGTGGTCCATCGCCTGCCACACCGCCTGTCGCCGGTCTATATCAAATGAATCAAAGGCTCCCGCCTCGGCAAGCCGAATCGCCCGGTCTCTGGGCAGCCGCAGACGTGTGAGAAAGCGGCGGACCGTATCCACACCTGTATGGGTGCCGTCCGCCGGCACTGAACGGCGAGCCTCACGGATGCGGTTCCAGTCGGACTTTCCCAGACCATCGACAAACCGCATTCCCAGTCGCACCGCCGCCTCGCCGGCGGTGCCGTCTTTTTCCAGGGTGCAGTCCCATTCGCTCTTCAGAATATCTACCGGACGTACAACCACTCCGTTTCGCCCGGCGTCATGGACAATGGTTGACGGGGAGTAAAACCCCATCGGCCAGGCGTTGAGGAGGGCGCAGGTAAAAACCGCCGGATAATGGGCCCGCACCCAGGCGGTGGCGTAGGCGATAAGGGCGAAACTGGCGGCGTGGCTCTCGGGAAACCCGTATTCTCCAAAGCCGCGGATCTGTTCAAAAACCTGTTCCGCAAAGATTTGATCGATACCGTTGGCAATCATCCTGCGGGTGATCCTGTCGTGGTGCTGCTCTATCCGACCGTGGTGCCGCCACGCCGCCATATCCCGCCTGAGCTGGTCCGCCTCACCCGGGGTGTAGTCGGCT
>JBAYPC010000105.1:0-8169 GCA_041677905.1 Alkalispirochaeta sp.
ATTCAAGCTGCCGGCGTGGTTTCCTCAAGGAACGCAGCACAATGGGAAGTGCGTCAGGGGCGATAACAGCGCATTCGTATCCGGAGTTCTGCCATTGCGCTACCAGGCGCTCTACAAATGCTCCCCGTTCAGGAAAACGGGGGGCCGGGTAATGGGGAGTCACTACGGTTATCCGTTTCACAGTGGCGGGACCCCCGCCCCGAAAAACAGCCTGTCAACGTAGGCATGTGCCCCGGCAATACTCCATATCCCCCGTTTCACCAGCGGCCATGACGGAATATCCCGTGTGTCCATGACGACCGGCCGGCGCAGAGCCACCGGGACGGATCCCTCTGGATGTAGCACGGCAAACGCGGCAATCCGGTGTTTCCCCACCGTCACCAGATATCGGAAATCACCGTTTCGCCTGATGATGTACCCTCGGATATCATCTTTCGGGTCCGGCGAGGTGACAAAACCTCGCTCGGCAATGGATTGGTACACGTCAATCAACCGTCGGTATTCCAGCTTTCCCTGGTCGAACGACATGGGCCCGTAGACCGGGTTCTGTGGATTCTTTACGGACCGAAATTCTCTACGGATTATGCTCCGCGTTTTCTTGATCTGCTCTTCAAGATCTCCGATAAACCACGGTACAAAGTGGGTATCCCCGGGGACTTCGGCCAGTCCGGGAGCCTCCGGAAAAATATCATAGCTGGTTTCCGGCCTGAACACGGCGTAGTAATCCCACAGGGGAGAATCCACATACTCCTGGTGAGTCCCGTCGGCATACGCCGCGATCGTCCTGCTATAGGGATGCACCACCTCACCGTCCGGCAACGCAGCTTTTGGTGATTCCTCTACCGGAAAGACAAATCGATATCCAAGAGCATCGACACAATATGAGACGGGTATCCAAAAACAGGCATGTGCCGGGTCGGGAGACTCGTAAAACACCGCCTTCCAATCCGGAAACACAACTCTGGAGTTCCCTTCCGACGGTATCCGATGGAATTCGTACCCGAATTTCCGTGCAATCCGTCGAATCAAAAATTTAAACCCCGTCATTCTACTCAACCTTTCGCCACTTTCTAAGAGAGACCTTCCGGAACAACCGGTACAGGAGAGAACCTGCGGAGAAAATTGATCCACAAATCCATCCGACCGGCCCTATTGAATACCGGCGCTGGTATCCAAACCGGTTCATCCACCGGCCCGAGGCGTACTCTACACATCTGATTTGAAGAGGAGTCAGACCACGACGCCACTTTTCGCTGTTGTCGGATAGCAAAGGGCCCAGAGTCTCTTTTTTCCACTCTTCCGTCTTGCCGCCACCCAACCGTGACGCCGCCGCAGAAAAGGACAGCATTGCCGGATCAAAGGGCAACCCGATTTCATCAACGAGACCCTGGAGCGTACCTTCCGGATCCCCTATCAGGTCCTCATACCGGACAACATGATACCGGTCCCGAAATAGGTCAGGTGCAATGACACTGCCAAAATCCAGGTGAATTCGTCCAATAAGGACATGAAAAAACCAGTGGCGGTCCCGGGACCACTGGGCGCGCATCTTTGACAACAAGACATCTCTCGGATCGCGAACGATATGAATCACGTGACCGCCGGGAAAGAACCTGAAGAGGACCGAAACGTACTCCACCAGTCGGGGATCCTTGTCACCCGAGTAGATCGGAACGGCACCGTTGGGACGATCAACCAGACATTCCGCAACAGCCGATCCCAGAAGCTCCCTGTACAGACCAACCAGTTGCCTCCGGGCCGGAAAACCTTTGGCGGCAACGTGACGAGCCGCAACCTCCCAACATATCCGCGGAAGACGCTGTAGCCGTTCATCCCCGTCCCACAGCTGCATCAACGCTCCAACGGTCTCAGACGAGTCCCCAGTTGAATCGGATCGGTTGTAGTTGTTGTCGGCAAGACAGTATCGGCGAAGAAACCCAGTTTCCGGGAGCATGGACACCAACGGATGGGCGGCAAACATACTCTGCAGCAACGAGGTCCCGCTTCGTCCGACTCCAAGAATAAAAAGTGGCTCCATTAACGCCCACTATACACGCAATCAGCGTCGCTGCGGTACCGATTACCGGCAGAATGTAAAATTACGGGGTTTTCCCGCCCGCGATCAACCACTCACAAAACTCACGGACCGCTCCGTTACCACCGCCGGCGTGGGCTATAAACCGGGCCTGGTTACGGACTTCCGGCACGGCATCAGCCGGACATGCCGCGAGACCGACTATTTCCATGGCAGGAAGGTCGTTGAGATCATCTCCCATGAGGGCAATCTGGTCGAGCGTGAGACCGTGGTCAGCGGCGAAAGAACGTAGTCGGGCCGCTTTGTCATGGACCCCGGTAAAAACAGTGTCGATCTTGAGCTTGGCCGCCCTGGCACGGGCGATGGCGGAGTCTTCGGAAGTGATAATTCCCACATTAATTCCGGCTTCCTGAAGCCGGCGAAGGCCCATTCCATCGCGGGTCGAAAAGCGTTTAAGGGCTTCTCCTTCGACCGAGTAGTACATGGCGCCGTCGGTGAGGGTGCCATCCACGTCAAAGAAAACCCACCGGATCGTACGGATACGGGTCCGAATTTCCGGCGTAGCCACTGCATCTGCGTCCGTGTCCGTGTCCGTGCCCTTGTCCATGTTCGCCTCGCCGGGAAAAACGCTCAGGGAAGCGCGGCGCTGCAGCAGGCGTTCAATAATTAACCAATCTTCGGGCTCGTCGATTTCCGCAGCAGTATCTTCCGGCATTTCGTATACGGAGATGCGGCACCCCAGTCGGCTACCAGTCCTTTTTAGAGTCTCCCTGGTGGTAAAGTAAAAGGCGCCGTTTTCCATGAGGGTACCTTCAAACTCCTGCCGCCGAGGACGGTTCAGGGGATCGTAGTTGATTGGTGTACCGTCGTCGTTCCAGAAGAACCGCTTTGTCCGCACCGCAGTAACAAGGGAGTCTGCCCCACTCTCCCGGAACTGTTCCCAGGCACCGGTGAGGTCCGCCCCCGTCGTGAGGGGGCTGGTCGCCTGTATGGTGCACAGCACATCAAAAGGAACTTTCTCTGCGATGTGGTGCATAACGCTCTCGGTTGAGGCGGTATCTGTGGCCAACTCCGCCGGCCGGTCCACGACGCGAATATCCGGCAAGTGCTGCTTCACTACCTTGGCAATACGACTGTCGTCGGTAGAAACGATGATTTCGCCGAAGATTCCCGCCTCCAGGGCGGCAGCGAGCGACCAGATACAAAGGGGCTTACCCGCAATTGGCTTGATGTTCTTCAAGAGGATACTTTTGCTGCCACCTCGGAGCGGCACCAAGGCGATAACGCGGGGAGACGACGACGCAGGGGCTACACTCATCCGGTCAGACCTTTCGCTTGAGTTTCTTGCGCTGGACGGCTTCTATATCCAGAATTTCTTTGTCCTTGTACTGCATCGCCAGGGGGAGGGCATGCAAGTCCCGGGCCAGGCGCCGCATGCCGTCGGGCTCCAGGCTGGCGGCGTGGTCGGTGCCCTTCCACGTGCGATCCAGCGTGAAATGACGTTCTATATAGGTAGCTCCAAGAGTAGCTGCGGCGACGTCCATAGAAATACCCTTATGGTGGCCGGAGAAACCGATTGCCTTCACACGGTTTCCAAAAGTCTCTTTTAACCGGGTGATTTCCAGAAGACGGATATCCTCTACCGGAACGGGATAGCCCGAGGTACAGGCGTAGAGAATGGCGTCCTGGGCTCTGCCCTTTTGTTCAAAAAAAGATACAATTTTTTCCTCTTCTGCGTGAGTCGTCATTCCAAAAGACAGGTGGATGGTATTCCGGTATTTGTCACACAGGTAGCCAAGCATTTCAAAATCGAGATTCGAGGCGCTGGGAATCTTGAGAAATTCCGGTTGGAGAGGAACGATTTCCTGTGCTGAGGTAAGATCCCAAACGGAAGTGGAGTAGACCAACCCTTCCTCTTCGGTAACTGCCTTGAGTTCACGGTGCTGATCGGCATTGAACTCCAGAAATTCACGATGGGCACCATAGGTGCCACCATAACTGTTCTCCGGTACCGGATGGGGACTGTTGTATTCTTGCGGGGTCAAAAGTTCTTTGGGGGTACGTTTCTGAAATTTGACGGCATCAACTTCACAGAAGTTTGCGGCTACCCGAATCATCTTTTTGGCAATTTCCATATCACCCATGTGATTACAGCCGATTTCTGCTATTACTACCGGTCGATCCATTTGGTAACTCCTCATTTCTATTGTGGTAACAGACAAGAGCATATACCAAAGCAGGTCGGTTCGCCACCGGAAGTCGTAATTGTCCATCCGGTAACGTCAATAGCCGCTTTGAGTCCTTGAATCCAGACAACAGCCATTACGTATAGAAATGGGGGTGAGTTTTTTTCAGATCATCATATTTTCCGACACCATCGATTACACCTTCTTTCAACACGATAATCTGATCAGCCTGACGAAGCGTGGATAGGCGGTGTGCAATTATAATGATCGTCTTCTGGTGCATGAGGCGTGTGATCGCGTCCATCACCGCCGTTTCGGTATGTGTATCCAAAGCGCTTGTTGCCTCATCAAAAATCAAAACCTCGGGATCCCGATATAACGCGCGGGCAATACCTATTCTCTGCCGTTGGCCACCGCTTAATCGGACCCCACGTTCACCGAGTTGGGTTTCATACCCGTCCTGAAGAGTATCTATAAATTGGTCGAGGTTGGCGAGCCGTGAGACAAGTCGTACTCTCTCATGGTCGATATCGGCCTCATCAACACCAAATGCGATGTTGCGGGTAATTGACGTATCGCTGAGGTAGATCGTCTGCGGGACGTATCCGAAATTACGCCGCCACGCTCGGATATTGTCCGGCGTAATCACCGTATTTCCGGTCCGGAGCGTACCCGATTGCCATTCGTGCAGTCCCAAAATTACGTCTACCAGAGTTGTCTTCCCACACCCTGTAGGCCCGGCGATACCGACCGTCGTATTCTTCTTAATCTCCATAGTGATCCCCGCAAGAGCCGGTTGCATCGTATCAGCGTAGTAGAACGAAATTTCCTTGAGGAGGATCGAATCCTCGAGAGAGACGCGGTTTCCGCCATCATCCGTCGGGAGTGCGCGCGCCGGTCGACGGAGTTCGTTGGTCATGAGCTCAATCGACGCCTGGCTTCCCCGCATCCGGGCAAGGGCAGAAAACACACGCTGCAGCGCTGGGAGTAGTTTGTAGCCTGCAACAACATAGGCAGACATCAACGGCAATACGGACACCGCGGATCCTCCGCGAGCAAACAGTACCAACAACAAACCAAGAATACCACCGAAGGCAACCGTCTCAAGCACATACCGCGGAAGCCGCGCAACACCCTGGATTCTTGCTTTTGCAGTCTCCGAACGGTACGTTGCGTAATCGTAACGTTCCGAGTAGCTACGCTCCAGCCCCATCAGTTTGATCTCCTTTATCGCACCAAAAGCATCGCCAACAATACGGTACCGATCTTTATTCCTGCGTACTTTTGCGCGACTCGCACGGTTCAGAACGGTCCGAAAGAGAAAAAAGATGAGTCCGTAACCGCCTCCGAGCAACAGCGCGGTGAAGATCGCGATTTGTGGATGGACGAGAATCAGGAAAACGACAAGCGTCACCGCGAGAATACCTTCCACAAGAAGCTCTACCAATGGTCTGAGGACACCATTGACGATGGAATTGAGCTCGCCGAATAGATTTTTGATTAGGTCCGATGAGTTATTCACGAGAAAGAAGGAGTACTCCTGCCTGAGGTAAATATCAAACATTCGGCTCGAAAGGCTAAATGCAACCATACGGGCAAAGTTGATACTCTTCCAGGTAACAAACGCAAGTGCGGCGTTACCAATAACAAACAATAAAAGAACACTAATACCCAACCAGACGATCGTCGTACCGGACGGTACAACGCCAAGGAGATCAAACAACTGTCGGAGGTACTGGTTTTGGATCTCACCGGACGATGATGTAAGCAGTTCAATCAGTGGCATTATCGATGCAACACCACCGATATTTAACGCTGAGGTCAAGAGTATTCCAATGACAAGAAAGACAAGACGCCACCGGTCGCTACGTTCCAATAGACGCCAAACGGATGTCAGTAGCATTTGATCGTGTTTCACTGCAAACTATTCCTTATCCAATGCAATACCCCGAGATATTGCCGAATTCCGATCCCACAAGTACTCGGGAAGAGCCGCCTCGATCCGTTGAATAGCGTCCTGATCTGAAAAAGACAGATAGTTGGTCACGTTTTTTGTCGATATCCATGGCTGAAATACAGAATAGGTATTTTGGGCCAATGTCGAAAGTCCCAAGTCTCTCGCGATATCCTCTCGCAGTACCCGGGACGACACGAAATCCTCAAACTGTACGATACGGACGCGTTGGGAGTGTTCTACCCGAGCGTAGGCTTCCTCAAAACGGTGGCGCTTTGACCGGTAACTCTTGATGAAACTCTTCACATCGGGTCGAAACTTGAGTTTTTCATCGGACAACGCAACGTACGTAGAACGGGGATCGCGAAACGTGCAGAGAAGCGTCGCATCAGGTACATAGTCAATTTCATCTACGCGATAGATTTTTACAATATTGTCGTACAAGATCGTTTTGTACATCTCCTTTCCGATCTGAGGATGGGCCTGGAGTAATTCATCAACTGCCGACGATATCGTAGGCTTATCGAGTTTGTTCATCAACGAACCCCGCACAATACGACGACAAAATCGATTCACCCCCCGGGCGTACCGTCCCTCCCGATCGGTAGTCGTGTAGCTCTGCGAGAGCGCGAGAGTTCGATACTCCTGGTAGGATTCATACTTGGCAAAACCGAGAAGTGTCAGCCCGAAAAACCGAAGAAGTTCTTGTCGAAACGCTTCCTCGTTTTTTGCAGCCTTCCGCAACGTTCGCGTACTCACCACGCCTGACACATGCTGGAACTCATCTGGTACCTGGTGAATGTCGGCGAACTCGGAAAGATATGCGTATACCGCTCCGGAACCAGACCAACCCATCCCCGACACTATGGCTTTTCGGACCGGAGAAAAATCCGGGGGCATGTCCGGTGGGTCGCTTTTCGAACTTTCCAGTGCATCGGTGGAAAAGAGTCGAGAGACAACGTCAAATGAATCGTTCCACAGCGCTGTCCGTCCAGGATCATCGAGGGTCGATGCGGAAAACACGCGAAAAAGCGACGCGGCCAATTCAGTCCTTCCAGCGCGGAGAATATCAAATACATACTCTGCAAAAGCGATGCGATGGTCCATCGTCTTAGAAAACGCGTTTCTTGTAGTCTTTGCGGAAATCATACCGTTGGTACGTAACGCGTCAAGAAGATGGATAAAGGGATATCCGTCGATAGATCCGTTGCTCCACACTTCGCTGAGGTGATCCTGGGTTGCCCGCATCCTGAGAAACGGATTCCCCTGGGAAAAACCGCGGAGCTGAACGATTGCAACAAGATCGGCCACAGCGAGATCATAATCCGCCGATCGAAGATGCTCCAGAATACCTCGGAATACATCCTCAAGACTCCGAGAAGAGCGCAATTTCGGAGAACCCTCGTTCGGCAGGGTCCGTATTAGTTGTCCCCGCAGATTGGTCGAGTCGAAGACTAAACCCATCGCGACGGCTGCTCCACAGATTTGATCGTAAAACGCTTCAATCATGGTACGATGCTGTTGTAGTTCCGTAGAAAACTCGAAGGGAGACGGTTGTACCTTTTCACGACGGTACATTTGCCACAGCCTGTCGTTGAAGTCCTCAATTCTCAAAGAACTTCTACGCCCGTGACGACGCACGACGCGCACAACCAAATCAGGGAGAATCATGCGAATCAGTTTCCGTATTGTTGCCATCTTTGGGTTCCACGCTATCATAGACGCAGGAGTCTGTGTATCGCCTGCACCTCGGCATTCCCATCGGTCTGAAACTCACCGAAACCCCAACGTGCATGAAAGTCATCTGAGCGATAGAACTCGTTGATATCGAAAGGAAATGACACTAGAGTATCGAATGGGAGGACGATACCCGTAGCGACGAATCCATGGACATCGTAACCAGCTCGGTCAAGTCCATCGACAAATACAACCGGGACACCGTGCAACAACGCTTCGATGATCGCATTGGTATTGAGAGCAAATACGACGTCGAC
>JBAYPC010000106.1:0-8067 GCA_041677905.1 Alkalispirochaeta sp.
CAAGGCTGTTCAGGTGGGCCAGAAAGGACTGGGGCAGTTCATCCTCAAAGTCCTCCGGGGTAAGTTGCCGCTGTTCGTCGGTTGCCCCCGGTCGTCCCCGCAACCACACGATTTCGGGAAAATAGGCAGCTGCCTGGTTCCACCAGCCTTCGGGTCCGCGGATCATGAGAGTCAGCGTCATTTCCCACAGGGCGACGCCGTTGTGTGCGTCCCGGTCCCGGCGGTTTTCCAGGCCCGTCGAATCGCCTTTCGATGGGGTGTTGTGTGGACCGTCCTGCAGGGTTACTTCCAGTTCCATGACGGTAATCTATCACAGAGGCGGTCTCTTACCGGTCGAAATAGGGGCTTTTCCCCGCCACGGCCAGGGGGATTCCCATAACAAAGTCAGCGTCAATCAGACCCATACGACGGGCACTGACACCGATGCGGTACATGACCCGGTTGTCCACGTTGAGCATCTGTGCCGTTTTGACGGCGCTACCGATGGCAATACCCATATCCAGCAGCCGGATTGCGCACTGGGGACCGAGAAACTCCCCGTTCTGTTCGCCGTTGTTGATCTCAATACATACCGGATGACCGCAGGCCGCGCAGTCAAGACCGGGAGGCGTGGCGTCCTTGAGCCCCACCAGCACCACCGCGCCGGATGCCCGGACATTTTCTCCGTCCCGGTCAAAGTTCCGCCGTCCCGATTCCTTCCCGTAGGCGTTCATGTCGTCGGCAAGACGGTGAACGTCATGGCCGGTCACCTTTTTTGTGACAACGTAGTTCTGTCCCGCCGCTTTAGGGGCCGTAATTGCAGAGATCTCCATCAGATCCGCAACAGTGTGTAGTGCTTTCATGATTACCCTCAGTATAGGCCGCAAACGAGGAGGTATCAAGAAGCGCTGATTAAGAAGCGTGTTGAGACCCGCCGACGTGCCGCGTCCACAGCAAGCCGCAGGCGGCGTTGATATCCTGCCCCCGGGACCGACGAATCGACGTTCTGAACCCTTTTTTCCGCAGCAGCCGGGCAAACTCTTCCATATCCTCCGGAGCCGTTGGCGTCAGCGCCGAGTCAGGAATCCGGTGGTAGGGAATCAGGTTTATCCGCACACTCAACCCGTTCAGAAGCCGGGCAATCCCGTCGACATGCCTCGCCGAGTCGTTCACCCCGCTGAACATAGTGTATTCAAACGAAATCCGCCTGCTCCGGTCCTCCCGTCGCGACCTGATCAGCCCCACCGTCTCCTCAATCGGATTCGCGCGTTCCACCGGCATAATTTGCCGCCGTTCCTGGGGAAAAGGACTGTGCAGACTGACCGCCAGATTTGCCCCGCTCGCATCCAGAAACTGCTCAAGCTGCGGATGAATCCCCACCGTCGACAGCGTGACCCGCCGCTCCGCCAGCCCATAGCCATCTGGGTCGGTGAAGAGGTCCACGCTTTTCAACGTCTCCTCCGCGTTGTCCAACGGTTCTCCCATCCCCATATATACGATATTTGTAATTGAACTTCGTTCCGCAATGCTATGATACTGATTCAGGATTTCCCCGGCAGAGAGGTTTCCCTGAAAACCCTGCCGGGCGGTCTGGCAAAAAGTACAGCTTCGGCGGCAGCCCACCTGTGTGGAAATACACAGCGTCGCCCGGGAACCGTCGGGAATCATCGCCGCCTCCACAAAGCCCCCGTGCCAGGTAGGGAAGAGGTACTTCCGCGTACCGTCGGTGCTTTCGTTGACCCCCGCCGCTTGAGTAAGACCCAAAGGAACCGTCTCGGTCAGCGTGGTCAACAGCGCCGCCGGAAGGTTTGTCATCTCGTGGTAGCCGGTAACCCCGCGGTGATACAACCAGTGAAAGAGCTGTTTTGCCCGAAACGCCGGGTGCCCCAGTTCGGTCACCAGTGATTCAAGGTTCGGGAGGGTTCTGCCAAGGAGGGGTTCGCGCGTTTCCATAGGGTACCTTCGCGGTCTGCAATCCCTCTGTCAAGGGTGTGAGGGGCCGGGCCCGCCGGGCCCGGCCCCTCACACTACCGGCAACAAGGTAATCCCCACCCAGGTCAGCCCGATCGCCACCAGAACAACCACGGTCAGGTTCATCCCCCGGAGTGTCAAAAACACCGTCACACCCAGAACGGCCACGGTCAGCCCCGCCGAAACCGCGCCAAAGGCGTCGGGTGCAATCAGGGCGCCCAGAGCGGCGGCAGGCACTATTTCCAGAAAGCGCCGTATCCGGGGCGATACCGAGGAGATATCGGGCACCCAGAAGGGCAGGGCCCGGACAGTGTAGGTACCCACAAGAAGGCCCAGGGCCGTCAGAATCCACCTGGTGTTCATGTCGCCTCCTCCGGGGGCACCGGCGCCGTGGCGGGCTTAAGCTCTTCACCATCGGGCCCGAAAAACGTGAAAATCAGTGCCCCCAGTACCATAGCGAGGGGGAAGGCCACCCCGGGATCAAAACCGGCGGCACTGCGCAGAAACCAGTTGAGCCCGCCTGAAGTCGCCGCCGCCAGCACCACCCGCATCCGGCGGCCCCCACGGACTTCCCGAATCTGCCCCGCCAGAAGGGCGGCAAAGAGAGCGTAGAGGGCCATGCCCATGGCGATCCGCACCGACGGCGGGAGGACGTTGCCCACAGCAGCGCCCAGGATGGTACCTCCCACCCAGGAGAGATAGGCGCCGATTTCAAGACCCGCCAGAAAGAGGGGCGGTATCGTCCCTCCTGCGGCCACCCGCCAGCTCGCCACGCCAAAGACCTCATCGGTTATGCCGAAAGCCAGGGCGCTCCGGGCGGCCAGAGGCAGCTCTCGGTCTACGTGTTCGGCTATAACCGAACTCATCAGAAGATGACGCAGATTCAACAGCCACCCGGAGACGACAATCTGCAGGATACCGGCGCCGGAGAAAAACATGCCAGCCGCCAGAAACTGGGCTGCCCCGGCGAAGATAATCATCGACGAAAGCCCTGCATCGAGAACCGATAGACCGCCGGTGCGCACAATGAGCCCATACGTTATGGCCACCGGTATGTATCCCCCGGCAATGGGAATGGCGGCGCCGAGACCTGAGAAAAACTGCTTCATCGTCTTGTCATAGTCCCCTGCAGACGCATACGTTGTCGCGGCAGGGCCGCCGGTTGGCTGCTTTGGAGCACCCCGATCAGGTGTTCCCGGACCAGACAGCGCAGGTCCCACGCCTGAGGAGAGTTGGCCGCACTCATGAGACACCGCAGCTGCACCGTCTGTTCGGTAGCATCCGTCACCTGAATGACATCGACCTCACCGTCCCAAAGCTCACTTGCTGCCAGAACACGGCTCTGTTCCAGGCGTAGAGCGTCCACGTCCACGGTGTAGTCCGCATAGAGATAGACCGAACCGATGATAGACGACGTATTGCGGGTCCAGTTCTGAAACGGCTTTTGCAGCAGATAGGAAATGGGCACCACCAGCCGCCGCTTGTCCCAGACCCGAACCACAATGTAGGTAAGGGTGATCTCTTCTACCCGACCCCACTCACCGTCAATAACCACCGCATCGTCGATGCGCACCGGCTGGGTCACTGCAATCTGGATGCCCGCAAAGACGTTGGCAATGGTCTGTTGCGCCGCAAAGCCCACGACCAGACCGATAACACCAGCCGAGGCAAGCAGAGACGCTCCCCACTGGCGTACCCCGGGAATCGTCATCAGCCCGACCGCAATTGTGATAATCACGATGACCACACCAACGACCCGTTCCAGAACCATAATCTGGGTGGTCACCTGTCGCGCCCTCAGGTTGTCCGGTGTGTCGATCTCAAACCGCTTCCGAAGAGCTGTAAAAAAAGCGCCCACCGCTCGGTACAGAACCATGGCGGCACCGGCCACGACGACAAGAGGTACAGCAAAATCCAGTATTTCCAAAATCGGTTCGTTGGAAATCATCGGTCTGGTGACCCCTTCGACCACCAAAACAAGAAGAATGACCTGTACAGGAAAGCGGGTTCTCCTGAACAACAGCAGAATCGATTCCCGTCGCTCTCGGGGAACAAAATAGGGGACAATTCGGGACAACACCGCGTACGCGGCCAGCACCGCCAGGGGCAGAACAAAGGCAGTGCTCCAGGAGGGGAGCCAGGACGGAACCGGTATGGTATCGCTGAACTGATACCAGCGTTCAAAAAGCATGTCTTATCCTACGTGGGCAGCCTGATTGGTGCAAGAAGTCTCCGGTGGCGCGCCTTAACCTTCCCCGGACCTTCCCGTATAATTCGGGTATGGAGACATTCGGCCCCGACCATGTACAGAACATCCTCGATCAGTTCGACCTCGGTCTGACCGTCCAGCATTTCGACCGGTCAACCTTCAGCAGCGCCGATGCCGCCGCCGCCATCGGCTGTGAACTGGGACAGATCGCCAAAAGCCTCTGCCTGCTCATCGACGGAAAGCCCGTTCTCGTTGTAGCAAGCGGTGATCAGAAGGTATCAGACGCAAAGCTGGCCCGCCATTTCGGTGTCGGCCGCAAGAAGGTGAAAATAGCCGACGCCGAAACGTGCGTGGAAGTCTTCGGCTACGCTCCCGGCGGCGTCTCTCCGGTGGGCCACCGAACGCCGGACCTTCCCATATACATAGACGAAACCCTGTCCCGCTGGCCGGAAATACACGCCGCCGCCGGAACCGACCAGGACAACTTCACCCTGACCTTTGAACAGCTCAAGACCATCACCGGCGGAACAGTCCTGGACGTGGCAAAGGACTCAATTGCGAATGCCGTCACGTTTCTGGAACGTGCGGGAGTTGATCCGTTGGAGGAAAAATAATGACGTATCGTGGATATACTGCAATTGTAGAGTTTGATGAGTTGGCGAAAACGTTCACCGGACGTGTGGTGAACAGTAATGCTCTCGTATCGTTTCGGGGCGACTCTCCTGAGGAACTGGAGGAATCGTTTTACAATGCTGTAGATGGTTATCTTGAAGCGTGTGCAGAGGAGGGGCTTGAACCGGAGAAACCGTACAACGGTACAATCTCGATTCGTATGGACCCGGAGACCCACAAAGCCGCTGCAATCCGTTCGGCACAGAAAAAAGAATCTCTTAATCAGTACGTCGTCGAACTTATCAAACGGGACGTTCAAGAACTGCAGGAAGCCTGACAAGCCGCTTTAAGCCCGTCCGATTATCGAGTCTATTCGGGACAGAGTCCGAAGTTGGTGGTATATTGGTGGTATGAAAGTCAAGACATCAGTGACATTATCGGAAGATCTCCTGTCGGCTATCGAATCTCAAGTCGACAAGAAAGCACGCTCCGCGTTTATTGAGGAAGCAGCATGGGCTTACTTGCGCGCACAACACCGGCACACCAGGGATCAAAAGGAACTGAGAACCATCAACCAACACGCTCGCGAATTGAATGAAGAAGCCATGGACGTGCTGGAATACCAGGCCGAAGAATGAAACGGGTGATCTCTACCTTGTGAAAAAGCCGTCCCCACACGAACCTAAACGACGACGGGCTTTTGTTGTTGTCAGTCGACAGATACTGATCGATTCGGACTACAGTACGGTCGTGTGCGCGCCTGTATACTCCCGATACTCCGGTCTGGCTACTCAGGTTGAAACTGGGCCGAAGGAAGGACTAAAACATGATAGTGCGGTCCATTGTGACGGTCTGGTCAGCCTGCCCAAAAGCACTCTGACGGACTATATCGGGTCATTATCCGGAATGAAGATCGATGAGATCGATAGGGCTTTGAGAATTGCCTTGTCAGTCGAATAGTAATTGCGATAGCAGGTCCGTCACGGAGCACGCAAAAACCCTATAGGGATAGTCCTGTTCAGCCGTTCCCGCCGCTGCTGCCAGTCGGGCATACGGTCGTGCAAAAGCCGGTAGAAGCGGCTACTGTGGTTGTGCTCTCGGAAATGGCAGAGTTCGTGGAGAATGACGTAGTCTATTTCCGAAATATCCGCTGCAAAAAGCTCGGGATTCAGGACAACTCGGCGATCGGTGAAGCAGCTTCCCCACCGCCGTCGCATCAGTCGCAGGCTGAGACCCTTCGGTTCTCCCAGAAGGGCTATCATCGGTTGTGCCCGGAGGCGCCGCACCCTCTGCCGAAAGACCCGCAATGCGGCCTCCCGGTAATAGCGGTAGACCACACGGTGGACTGCCGCCGGTGTTCGCGCACCACTTACCACAATTCGGTCTTTTCGCAGGTGGACGGTCTGTTTTGGCGCATCCGGATTTTCGGCGACGATCATCCGCTGCCGTCCCAGAAAGGGAACCACGTATCCAGGACCAAACCGGTTCTCTCCCGCAACGGGTATCGTTGCCAAACGTTCCAGTTTTTCCACAATCCACCGCTCCCGGCCGGCAACAAAGGCGGTGATAACGTCTTCTCCGGCCCGAAACGGCGCCCGAACGCGAACCCGCCCACCGGGAAAGACGGTCAGCCCAATCGTCTGACGGGATGTGCGTTCAAGGGTAAACTCAATGAGAAGGCCGTCACCGTTGTACTGCCTGATGCCTTCATAGGAAACGCGACGCCGTCGAGTGCTGTCGCCCCGAGATAGAGCCATAACGGGAAGATAGCGCGTGAATCGCGACTACTCAAGGGTAGAGTCTCGGGTAGAGTCTCTTATCTCAGCCGCACGGTCTTTCAATCCGCTTTCCGACACAGTATGCTCAGTATCCATGAAGATTCTGCACACCGCCGACTGGCACATCGGCAAACGTCTGGACCGATTTCTGAGAATCGACGAACAGAGGGAGGTTCTGACCGAAATTGCCGGAATCGCCGACGCCGAATCGGTGGACCTGGTACTGGTTGCCGGGGATCTCTATGACACCGTTAATCCCGGCAGTGAAGCGGAAGAACTCCTCTACCAGGCTTTGACAGACCTGTCCGGTAATGGAAGACGACCGGTTATCGCCATAGCAGGTAACCACGACTCTCCCGACCGCATTAACGCCCCGGATGTTCTCGCCCGTCGCCACGGCATCAATATGGTGGGGTATCCGGCGGCACTCGTGGGAGCGGTAACCAGCGATATCTTTACCGTTCGCCCGGTTGTCCCGGGACTTGCAGAGGTCCGCTGGGCGGACAACCGCCATCCGCCGGTTCGCATCATTATGACTCCCTATGCCAACGAATACCGCCTGCGCAGCGCCCTGATACCGGACGACACTATCGACCGGCGCGACAACGGCGACAAAGGTGACAACGGCGTAGGCAAGACCCCGGACCGGGATGATCTGCTGGCCCACGCCCTTGGGTACCATTGGAATGACCTTGCCGAAAAGCACCTGGCAGGGGAGGGGATAAACCTCCTTGTCACTCACCTGTTTTTTGCCGCCGACCCTGCTTCTCCACCGGAAGAACCGGAGTCGGAACGGCCGATCGGCCACGTCGGCGGCGCCCCGGCGCTGTCCCCCGAGATCGTCCCGGCGGCACTCCAGTACGTGGCGTGCGGTCACCTGCATCGGCCCCATACCCTGTCCGGAACCGTTCCCGTCCGGTACGCCGGCAGCCCCCTTTCCTACAGCTTTTCCGAGGCGGAACAGACCAAGTCGGTGACAATCGTAGAACTCGACGCTCCGGGCACCCTGGGCCAACAGCCGGAAATCCGGGAAGTTCCCCTTACCTCAGGATATCCCCTGCGACGGTACACCGCCGAAAGCGTGGACGCCGCCGTTACCTGGCTCGTCGCCAACCAGGACTGCTATGTGGAGCTGACGGTAGACCTGCCGGAGTACCTCTCCGGGCCGGACCGTAACCTCCTGCACCAGACCCACCCCCGTCTGGTTACCATCATTCCCCGACGGCTTTTTGATGAAACCGATCAGCCCGTCCGGACGATCGACCCGACCGGTGATATCCGGGACCTCTTTAGTCAGTACTTCACCCGCACGTACGGAACACCACCGGATGACCAGATGAAAGCCCTCCTGGAAGAAGTCCTGGCCGGCACGAGTACCGTCACAACCGCCGGCGAACCCACTGGGGCTCCCGCGGAGACCCACTCATGATTCCCCGCATACTTGTCATGGAAGGACTCTACTCCTACCGGCGGCGGACAGAGATTGACTTTGACCGACTGACCGCTGCCCGTCTTTTC
>JBAYPC010000107.1:0-8038 GCA_041677905.1 Alkalispirochaeta sp.
ACATCGCAGCGGAAATACCGGTGAGATACCTGACCGACACCGAACGCCGGGCCCTGGCTGAAGAAAGGCTGGCCGGCGAGCGGCGGCGGATTGAACGCGATATCGACCAACGGTTGCTCCAGCTGGACCGGCAGGAACTCCAGACCTACAGTATCGAAAACCGGGCCAAGCCCAACCGGGCCGCCCCCAACCAGGCCCAATCGGTCCGGGACGACAAACGACTCAAGACGCTCAGACACCGTATCGAGGTTCTGGACACACTGACCGTCTCCGACTTCGCCCTTCCCGAGACGGTAAAACTGAAAATACCGGGTGAGGACACCTACACCTTCCGGCGGAACCTGTCGGACCCCTACGGACTCGCCCGGGAGCGCGATGCCGACCTCTTTCTGTACATCGACGTCCGCACCCTGGACGAGCTGTACCTTCTGACCGTCCATCTGTACGTGCCGATCCTAAAGACCAACAGCGAAATCCTGCGGATCGTTGCCGCGCCGGAAGAAGTCCCCCTTCATCTTGAGCGCTATCGCCGACAGATCGTCCACGCCGTGGCGGCCGCAGAGGTGTCGGACGTTACGATCACGGCGGTGAACCCGGCGGGGCAGCCCGTCGACAACGCCCGGTTGTACCTGGAAGGCCGACTGATTGGCGTTGGCCGGGGCCGAGACGCGTATCTACCGGCCGGAACGTACACCATATCCGGAATGACCCCCGACGGCCGGGAACGGCAGCGGATGATTACCGTTCCTCCCGGGACCGAGAAGATATTTCCTCTTCTTTTTATAGATGAACCCCAGGGTTCTGTGGAAATCGCAACCACACCCCCCGGCGCAGCCGTGTACCGGGGGGTTGAATGGCAGGGAGTGACACCCCTGACGGTACCAAGACCGCTTATCCCTACCAGTTACACCGTCGTCCATGAGAATTACTACGACGGTCGCATAGAAATCGGCCCGGAAACCCAGGACCGTATAGAACGAGTCCTTATCTCCCGGGAGTACGACTGGGAGGCCGACACAAGACTGTCCCGGGACCGGTTTTACCGCTCCCTCGGCTTTTTTGCCGTTTCCGTTGCCGTCCCCATCGTTCTGTACGGCACATACCAGGACTACCTCGGTCTTTTCCCCGGGGGTACCCCCAACCGGAATCTGTCCGAGAGTGAACGTACCCGGGTGTACAACGAATCTACCGCCGTCTATTACGGATATTACGGCAGTCTCGCCTTGAGTGCGGGCTTTTTTGGCAATATGATATGGCGGTTAGTCGATTACATACGAACAGCACAGGGGTACCATACACGATGAGGACACATGGCTAAGAAAACACTCGGGCAGCGCCTACGATCACTTTTCACAGGCAGTAACGACCAGGAAGAGTTTTTCGAAGAGCTGGAAGACCTTCTGATCGAATCTGATCTGGGCGCCCAATTTACCATGGAGTTTTCGGAGCGTCTCCAGGCTTCCGGCCGGTTCAAGTCCAGAGATGACACGATCGCCGCCGTACGTGAGATGATTCTGGCCGACCTCTCACCGGCCGAACTCGGCCTTCGCCGGGACCGGCTCAACGTCGTTCTCATGCTCGGTGTAAACGGCGTCGGAAAGACGACCAATCTGGCAAAACTGGCGCACCACTACAAGGGCGAATGGGCCGGTGAGGGAATTGTGCTCGCCGCAGGAGATACCTTCCGGGCCGCTGCGGTCGAGCAGATCACGACCCACGCCGAGAGGCTCGGGCTGCGCATCGTCCGACAGACAAGCGGTTCCGACGCAGGTGCCGTTATCTACGATGCCCTTTCCAGCGCCCGCTCCCGGGGTGATCGACTCGTCCTGGCCGATACGGCGGGACGCATGCACAACCGGGCCCATCTCATAAAAGAGCTGGAAAAGATCCACGGCATCGTCCGCAAACTGGCCGGTGACGATGTGATCTACCGGAAAATCCTGGTGATTGACGCAACGACGGGCCAAAACGCCCTGCAGCAGGCGGAGATGTTCCATGAAGCGGTGGGAGTCGACGCCGTCCTCCTGGCAAAGTACGATTCCAGCGCCCGGGGGGGCATTCTCGTACCGATGGAACGGCAGCTGGGGCTTTCCTGTGGATGGCTCGGGACGGGTGAAGGTTACGGCGACCTGAAACCCTTTAACCCGGAGGAGTACGTCGAATCACTGCTGGCACTGTGAAGAGACGCGCCGACCGCCTCCATCTAAGACAACTCATATTGTGGTTCACCCTTTTTGTATGTGCCGCTCTTCCGGCCGTTCCCGGGGTCGCCCAGGAAGCCGACCCAGAGTGGTACGTTTCCGACCCGGAGATGATCCGCCGGGATCCCCTCCCAGGTCGGTCTCCGGCTCGGCCCGCTTCCGGCGGCATGCCCGAGATTCTACCCGAACTTGAATGGGCCGTGGCGGTGACGTCGGTCTCCCGATCGGCGGAACGACGGGAAGAAATGGTCCGGCTCTACCACTATGGCAGTCTTGTGTCCGCCGATGGTACTGTCTACTCATCCGATGGGCGTCCGCAACAGCGCCGGCGATACGACAGCGAGGATAAACTCCTTTTTGAAGAGACGTTCCGGTACCGAAGCGACGGTTCACTGCGGGAAACCCGTCGCTGCAGTCCCGCCGGGGATTGCACCATGATCCGCTATGGCCGTCCCGTTGAAGGGTGGGATGAGTTCATCCAGGCACCGGACTACCGGGCGGTACACCGGTTTGATCAGTCGGGGCGGCCGGAGTACCTGCGCCGGGACAACGGTGACGGTACGGTGGAAGAAGAGTGGTATCGGTACGACGGACCGGAGCTGCAGGAACACCGGGTACGAAGAGACGGAGAGGAAAGGACGTACTGGTACCGGGACGGACGCATCACAGTGGAAGAACACCGCCGGGACGGACGGGTCGTTCAGACGGTGACCCGGCGATTCGACGGTACCGGACGTATCCTGGAAGAGGTGGTTCGCGGAGGTGGTACCGTTCAACGTGATCTCTGGACCTATGATGAAACGGGGCGGTACGTGATGGTTCGCACAGTGGACAACGTCAGAAAAATTGAGGAGAGTCGTGATCCCGACGGCAGCGGCACAACCGTGCGGTACCAGGACGGTGAAATGGTCATGCGGGAGCACTTCCGTAATGGTAAGGCGACCCGCCGGGAAATTATCGTGGACGGCCGGGTCGTTCGCACGGAGGAACTGTGAACTCCTGGGTATTACTGGCCGCACGGCGAATGGTCCGGTCCGGTCGATCACGAAAGAGGGGCGCCGCCGGCCTTGCCGTACTGGGCATTGCCGCCGGCTCGGCTACCCTCGTAGTCGTCCTCGCCGTCATGAACGGGTTTCAGCTGGGAACGATCGAAAACATCCTGGAACTCAACTCCTTTCACCTGAGAATCGATACGACCGTGCCTGTGGGCGAACTGGCGGCGTTTGACCACTCCCGTCGAGTTGACACGCTCCTGGAGGCGTCCGACCTGCCGTCGCTGCGTACGGTCGTTCCCTTTGTGGAAGTGCAGACCCTTGCTCGAGGGTTCTGGCCCGAACCCCAGGGCGTTGTGATACGGGGGGTGCCCCGGGACTGGCTGGAGCGGGACAGCGGAGCGACGGGCCAAATTGAAGTGGCCGCGGGGACCTTTGATCTCTCCGATCCCGGAACGATAGTCCTGGGAACCGAACTGTCCCGGGCGCTGGGCGTCCGGGTAGGGGATCCGGTAGCCGTTACCCACATACCGCCTGGGGGTAGTCGGCCCGCGGAAGTGCAGCTTCGGGTTGCAGGTCTTTTCCGGAGTGGATACCTTGATTTTGACCGGACCTGGGGGTTTATCTCCCTGGAAGGTGCCGCAGAGACGCTCAACGCCGCGGACCCGGTGATATTCGGTGTCAAACTGGATGACCGTTTTGCCGTGGACAGCGCCCGCCGGAAGGTAGAGGAGATACTCTATCAAAAGGGAGAACCGGTCATGCCGGGGCTGTCCGTCCAGACGTGGCGGGAGTTTAACCGCGGTATTTTCGGCGCCCTGCGAATGGAAAAGACGATGATGGTACTTCTGGTGAGCCTCATTTTTCTCGTCGTCGCCGGTAATATCTATCACCTCCTGCGCCGCAGTATCCTGGAACGAAGCTCGGAAATCGCCATACTCCGGGCTATCGGATCGGGAGCCCCGGACGTCCGCCGGATTTTTGTCCTGGAAGGGTGGTTTATCGGTATAGCCGGAACGGTTGGAGGGCTGACGACGGGCCTGTTTGTCGCGGCTAACCTGAACGAGATATTCGGCGTGCTGGAGTGGCTTGCCGCCACTCTCGGTGCCGAGGGACTGCGGGTTTTTTCACCTACCTATTTCTACCTTGACCGTATACCTCTGCGGATATTCCCAGGAGAGCTCTTTGGTATTGCCCTGGGCGCACTGGGAATAACAGTTCTGGCTGCGCGGATCGCCGCGGGCAGGGTCGTCAAAATAAGGCCGATGGAGTTATTGCGAAATGAGTAATACCAAATGAGTAATACCAAATGAGGGCGCCCCACAGCGACAGTGGTCTACCGGTACGCGTCGGGGGGTTGGCCAAGAGCTTTCCAAATGGCCAGGAACGTCTGCACATTCTGCGAAACGTCGATTTTTCGGTGGAACAGAACGGTCGTCTGGCCATTGTCGGGCAAAGCGGCAGCGGAAAAAGCACTATATTGAGTCTTGTGGCAGGTCTGGATCTGCCCGACAGCGGCTCGATCCTGGTTGGTGACGATGAGGTTACCACCTTGGCAGGAACGGGACTGGACGGATACCGGTCGAGGACGGTCGGTCTGGTCTTCCAGTTTCACTACCTGCTGAGAGATTTCACCGCCCTGGAAAATGTCATGCTGCCGGCTATGGTCGCGGGTCGTCGTCGGACCGAAATCCGGGATGATGCCCGGGAGCTCCTTCAGGAAGTGGGGCTGGAAGGGCGGAAGGACCATCTTCCTGCCCAGCTTTCCGGTGGTGAGAGACAGCGCGTTGCCCTGGCCAGGGCCCTTATCAACCGTCCCCCTCTTCTCCTTGCGGATGAACCGACGGGAAACCTGGACGACACCAATTCGCGGCACGTGGAAGATATGCTCTTTGACGTGGTGGAACGGCGACGGCGCACCCTTATCCTGGTGACCCATAACCGCGAGCTTGCCCGGCGTACCGGCACGGTCCTGCGACTGGAGGGCGGATGTCTCATTCCGGACTGATCCTTCTGGCCGTCCGGTTTTTAGGGGCAGGGTCGCGACGGTCCGGCAGGGGACGCAGCCGGTTCATCACCGCCGTTGTCGGCGTCGCCCTGAGCCTGGTCCCCCTGGTTGTGGTTCAGCAGGTTGCCGACGGTATGATATCCGGTATCGTCCGACGTTTTGTGGAAACGGGCAGTTACCACATCCAGGCAATTGCCCGGGGAAACCGGGACAACGTCACCCCCATTAAAGAGTTAGGTGCCGTTGAGGGCGTCGTGTCGGCCCGACAGGAGCGGCAGGGTTTTGGCTTGCTCTACTCCGAGACCGGCCGAAGCGGCGTCACCATTCGCGCCGTTACACAGGAGTACTGGTCGGAAGACCCGGTTGTGCGGGACTACATCGAAGTCACCGGAGGCAACTTCGATCTCACCGGGCCCGATTCCATCGTCCTTGGTATCCACATCGCCGAACGCCTGGGTGCCGTTCCGGGAGACGAGCTGCGCCTTCTCACGGTGCGTCCCCTGGGAGAGGGGAGAATGCTGCCTCGGGTCAGCCGTTTCACCGTGGCCGGTGTTGTTTCCACCGGGTACCGTGATCTGGACCGGTTGTGGGTCTTTGTTCCCCTGGAACGGGGCCTACGGATCATCCCCGACGAGTCGGCTCGGGACCTGGTGGGGATCAAAGTGGACGATCCCTTCGTGTTGCCCAATCCCCTCTTTAACCGCGGCCTTGCACGCCTGGCCGAAGGTGATCGTACCCGTCGGATGGCCCGGACGATGAACGAAATTTCCCGAACGGCCGGACCGGGATGGTTCGTCCTGGACTGGTACAGCCTGGAACAGGGGCGGTACATCTCGTTTTTGACAAGCCGAAACTTGCTGAGTATCGTCATGGCGATGGTCGTCATTGTTGCGGCCGTTAACGTATCGTCTGCACTGGTCCTCCTGGTCGTCGAAAAGGAACAGGATATCGCGATACTTCGGGCAACAGGAGTTTCCGCCGGTTCCGTGAGCCGTGCGTTTGTCCTCGCCGGGGCGATTATCGGCGTCGCCGGAGCAACCCTTGGAGCGGCCTCGGGCCTCTTGATTGCCGGGAACATCAACGGCGTGCTCCAGGGTGTGGAGGTCCTGCTTTCGTTCCTCGCCGGGCGCTCCGTCGATGTCTTCAACAGTGATTTTTATCTGGAAGAGATACCGGTGGCTATCCGTTTCCTTCCCGTAGCTGGGTCTGTCTTTTTCACCCTTCTGGTTGCCCTTGTGGCGGGCCTTCTACCCGCCCGACGGGCCGCCGCAGTGCCCCCCGAGCGAATACTGCGCAGGTAGTACGAAATAGGCGTTTTGGTTGTGGATTCTCCGGTGACATTGCTGTACCATTCGCAGTGAGGAGTTGTGGTGAAGTCGATAAAGGTCGTTCGCGTGATCGGTGGGAAGCGTCAGGAAATGGAAATACCGGTGGACAGAGCCCGGGAACTGGGTATTTCCGGCCCCCCACCCTATACTCTGAGTGTCGCCTACCTTATGGACGGGCTGTTTATCGGCACCGAAGGGGGTAACCATGACCAGACGTGCAGCACCTGCGGCACAACCGTACGGGACGTTCTGCTGCAGCGGCGGGTAGGCTGTCCCCACTGTTTTGACACCTTTGGTCCCGTCATCAGCCGGATGCTGCGGTTCCATCACCAGAAAAAACAACACACCGGGCGGCTTCCCGTAAGACTGCAGCGCTACCGAAATCTCTTCATCGAACGGGAAGAGCTCCAACAGCGGTTGACCCTCGCCGTAGCGTCCGAGAACTTCGAGGTTGCCGCAGAAATCCGGGACCGGATAGACAGACTGAAGTAGGGTTATTCGATGATTGACCATACCGTTACGCCTCGTGTCTCTTCCTGGTACTCCCTGAGCGGCCCGGAGCGGGATGTTGCGGTCGTATCGCAGGTGAGTCTGAACCGGAATATCGTCGAACTTCCATTTGTCCATCTGATGAAGGGAAAGGAGTTTCTCGATCTTCGAAAACGGGTAGAGACGGCCATTCACGCTCTACCCGGAGAATACCGGCTCCTGGACGGTGAGACCCTTACTGCGCCGCTTCGGGAATTTTACGAAGACCGTGGTATTCTGGTGGTTGGGGAGCGAGCCGGTGTATCTGCCGTATCAGTTGACGATACCTCGGCGATACGCCTGGGCACGGCGGACCACCTGCGCCTGTCCGGTTTTTCCGGGGGCCTCGATCCGGAACGCGCTCGTGAGCGGGCGGTCCTGCTGGATCAGCTTATGGAACAACATCTGGAGTACGCAGTCTCCCTGCAGCTGGGATACCTCTCTCCGGATGTACATCGAGTTGGTACGGGCCTTATGGGTAGCGTACTGCTCCATCTTCCGGCTCTTGAACACAGCGAAGGGCTCCGGCTGCCGGAAGAACTTCGGTTGCCGGGAGGGCGCTCCGGCGACCGCATCACCGTACACCGCTACGGTTCGACGGAAAACGACAAAGGGTCCCTGTATGTCGTCGGTTATGGGGCCCTTTTTGGCCGGACCGAAGACGAAGTGATCACCGAACTTGCAGAATTCACCTATGGGTTAGTACATTATGAGCAGGAAGCACGGCGGGAGCTGCTGCGGCTGCACGGCGAAGAACTTGCCGATGGAGCAGGGCGGGCTCTCGGGATACTCCGGTACGCCCGGAAGTTGTCAAGTGGTGAGGCCATGGACCTGCTTTCTACCGTCAGGCTCGGGGTGAGCCTGGAGGTGATCGACGGAGTCGATCTGAACGGATTGACGGATGCTCTCTTTGTGAGCAGAGACAGTCAGGTTCGGGTACTGGAAGAAAAGAACGATACCGTATCAACAGAAGCCGCATCA
>JBAYPC010000108.1:0-8013 GCA_041677905.1 Alkalispirochaeta sp.
AGCCGTTATTTTTAGCGTCAGGTAGCCTTTTTCGGCGCAGCCAAACAGGGCAACCGGCCGTTTGGTGAACGCCGAGAGCTGGTCGACGGCTACCGCACCTCCTTCATCCAGGATGAACGAGAATCGGAGTCCCCGCTCTTCAAAGAGAGACGCTACCTTCCGGGCCCCCCTTACTCCGGTGGTCTCTTCGTCTCCGCCGAAGGCCAGATAGACTGTGCGCTGGGGTTTTATTCCCCGGGCGCTGAGGCGTTCCACCGCTTCCATCCATGATACCAGCATGCCTTTGTCATCCAGGGTGCCCCGGCCGTATATCCGTCCATCGATGATCTCACCGGAAAAGGGTTTGTGTTTCCAGGCCGTCTTGTCGCCGGCGGGTACGACATCATAGTGGGCAAGGCCGAGGACGGGGAGTTTTTCCGGGTCGTGGCCTTCCCACCGATAGACGATGGCCCGTTCACCGACTATTTCCCGACTCATCGCCGCGTGGGCGTTGGGATAGAGCTTCTCTAAAAGGCCGGGTATTTTCTTAAAGAGTAACTCGTCCTCGTCTTCAGGATTGTACGACGAAACTGTGGGGATTCTTATGAGTTCGGCGAGACGCGCGGCGGCGGCAGCGGCTGCAGGCTCGGCGGCGGCGGCCGGCTCGCCGGCGGTAAGGTGCTCGACAGCTTTGCCGCCTCCGGCAGAGTTGTCTGTTTTTGCGGACCGGTCTTCTTCAAGACTCTTGTTGTTGCTATCAGCCATATTGCCTCCAGTCATAACGCTTGAGGTCAATGAGGGTCAATATGGCTCAACGAGGGTCGATCGGGGTAGCATGTCCACGTGCGTTTTCCACTATCTCGGCGCCATCCAGACAAAGATGGTCACTGAACCGCGCACCCGTTAACAGAACACCAACGGGCAAACCGTCGACTTCTCCTGCGGGGACACAGGCGGACGGCAGTCCAAGGGCGTTGCCGGGTAGTACACATCGGGCGTGCCGCACCGTTTCGACTGCTCGACCGGGCTTTTCGATATCCCAACCGACGGGAAATGGTAATTGCGTCCAGGTTGGTGAAAGCAATAAATCGTAGTCACGGTAAAACGCCGCCCATTTACGGCCAATACCAATCCGCTGGGCAAAGGCTGCCGCATATGAAGCGACGGCTGGCGTATCCCGGCCCCCACGAAAGTCATTCAGGAATGTCATTGCATCAGCTGAGAACAGTGGTGCAAGCTCCGGTATCACAAGGGCGATGTCGTTATCGAGCAACGATGCCCACAATTCGAAAACATCTTCGAGACTGGGAGGCAAAGCTTCAGTAACTACGCACCCCGCTTCCTCAAGAGCAGATGCAGCATTACGCACAACTTCTGAGATTCGGGCATCCACATCACCGCCCGGCGGCTCCGCCATAACGGCAATTTTGAGCGGTCGATTTACGGCGGTAAACTCAGCTGAGATGCTGTTGGGATCACGGGGATGATAGCCTCGCAACACGTCAAACCCCAGCCGCACATCGGCAACCCGACGTGCCATGGGTCCCTCCGAGTTCATCAGTTGGGAACTAATCGCTTCGTCTTCAACTGGGATCGTTCCTCCGTGTGGTACCGTCCCCTGGGTTGGCTTGATGGAAGCGATACCGCAACAGGATGCCGGGTTGCGAAGGGACCCCCCGATATCGGTCCCCAGCCCCAATGGCGACATGCCGGTTGCCAGGGCGACAGCTTCACCGCCGGACGATCCCCCGGGTGTACGCTCTGGGTTCCAAGGGTTACTTGTAGCGCCCCTTAAGGCGCTGTCGGTATGGAGCCGAAGGGCAAAATCCGGCAGGTTTGTCCGTCCGATTGGAATGGCGCCGGCCGCCAATACGCGTTCCACGACGGGAGCATTTGCGGCAGGAATCGCTTCAGCAAACGCAGGCAAGCCATGGGTAGTAGCCGAGCCAACGTAGTCGATGTTTTCTTTGATGGTGACGGGGACACCGGCAAGTGGTCCAAGTTCCCCGCCGGCTGAGACGGCCTTGTCGATCCTGGCCGCAGCTTCTAGAGCGGCATCTTCAAACACACAGGTTATCGCGTTCAGGCCTGGATTCACCGCCGAAATGCGGTCCAGATGGGAGGTTACGACGTCCGTCGAAGTAAACGCCCCCTCGGCAATGCCTTTAGCCAACTCATTTGCCCCGTATCGCCAAAGATCTTTCATCATATCTCCCCATTTATTCTTGACTATAATGGTAATATTACGGTGAAAGAGTGAGCTTGAAAAGACCAAACTCCGTTGGTCTGCGGGTTTTGATAAAAACCGGGCCGGTCGTCGGCGACCGGCCCGCATACCCATATCGGTGTTTGATCCGTCACTTAGCTGATCCCTTTCGCAATTCGGGATCTAACGCTTCAACACCCCGTTGACTCTGGAATCGGCGTTTGACAGAGCTTTGTCAATTGACACGCCCGTCAGCCAGGTTGCCTCTATTTCTTCTTTGAGGATATCCTCGACGGCCTGCCAATTCTGAATAGCCGGTACCATGGAGGCTATTTCTGCAGTGTGTGCGTAGTTTGCCCGTGGAGCAACGTCTCTCAACCGTTTGCTGTCCAACACACTCTTTCGTGGTGCGATATGACCGGTTCCCGCCGCCCAGTCGTACACGTGGTCGTTCAGGAATGCAAGGAAGTGCATGGCTGCTTCCTGCCTGGTATTCTGTTTCTTGGGGAGTACCCAGAGGTGACTGTTTGCCCACACAGCGGGCTGATTATACAGGGTGGGAAAGTCCACCACCTGGTACTGAAACTTGGCTTCCCGGTTGTACTGATCAACCGCCCAGGTGCCGTTCAAGAGAATCGCCGCGTCGCCCGACAGGAAGGCGTTTTGTGATGCCGTATAGTTGAAATTGCGGTTTGCGTACCCTTCATCGAACATCCGTACCATAAATTCCAACGCTTTTCGTGCCTGTGGTGTATCAATGGTCGCCCGGGTCCCGTCTGAGGAAACCAGATCGGAGTTCTGTTGTGCGACAAGACTGAGCAGCAGCCGAACGCTTACCGGAAACTGCGATGCATCCATTGCGAAATACCAGGCACCGGTCTTTGCTTTCATGATCGCCGCCTGCTTAAAAAACTCCTCCGGGGAGCTGGGCATAACCGGGCGACCTTCGGCATCTACGAGACCGGCTTCCTGGAAGAGATCGACGTTTATGTGCAACAGATTGGCGTGGAGATCAAAGGCAACGCCGTAGTACTTGCCGTCGTAAGAGACTGCATCTTGAGCCGGGCCCGTCCAATCGTCAGGATCGATGCCATAGTCATCGTACAGTCCATCCAGGGATTGAAGCAGTCCCCGAGATGCATAATCGGGAAGGTTGGAACCGTGCATCACCGCAATATCCGGCGGGTCGCCACCGGCAAAACTGGTATTCAAAGCGTCGTAATAAGTACCCCACTCGGCCCCGCCAAGGCGCTGGATCGTGATCCCGTATTCATTTTCGGCATTGAACTTGTTGGTCAGTATCTGTATTACCTCGCACTCAGTTGTTGCCTGGGATACGTCGGTCACTCCCGCAGTTGTTTCGTCACAATCACCAAAGAAACGTGCCAGGGTCAGAACTGTTTTACCATCAGATCCTTTGGCAGATTCTTGGGCTCCTCCGGCCCACACCGTCGCAAGTGCGACAGCACCAACCAGGACAAGCGTCAATAGTCGCTTGATATCGTACATCTTCATCCCTCCTTATTTTATTCAGTCGTCAACGACGACCTTTGAATCCCTATTTCCCACCGCTGGTCATTGATATCCCGCGAACGAGATTCTTCTGGAACAGAAGAAAGAGAACGATCAACGGTAATGCGGCGATTACCCCCCGGGCCATGAGACTTCCCAACTCTGTTGCCTGGGCGAAATTCCCCTGGAGGCTCGCCAGCCCGGTTGTGATGGTAAACATCTCTTTTTTGGTGGCGCTGACCAAAGGCCACAGATAGTCGTTCCAGGTCAGAATAAAGGTAAAGACGGCAAGAGCCGTGAGAGCCGGTCCCGACATCGGAAGGACAACTTTCCAGAAGGCGGTCCATCGAGATGCCCCGTCCAATTGTGTTGCCTCTTCTACCTCTTTTGGAATTGCCAACATAAACTGGGTTATAAGAAACACCCCCAGCGGGATCGCAACCCTCGGCAGGATCAATGCAGCATAGGTGTTGTGGGCATGGGCCTGGGCAAACATCAAAAACAGGGGAATAAACATCGCCTCTTTTGGTACCATGAGGCCCGCAAGAATGAGGGGGTACACGATCCGTTTCCCGCGAAACGGGATTCTTGCTATTGAATATGCCGCCATCGATTGGGTAAGAAGAACCAGTACAGTCGTAAAGCCGGTCACAATCAGGCTATTGAAAAACCACCGGCCTGTGAGTCCTGCTTGAAACACTCCAACAAAGTTCTTGAACGTTGCAGCGACCGGGATCAGCCGTACCGAGTTTTCCTGAACAAGGTTGTTCGGGGTAAGGGCAAGGATGGTCATCCAGTACAACGGAAGAATCCAGAGTAACGCCAGGAGTACCAACAGGACCTTACCAATAGAAATACGTTTCATATCGACTCCTCCCGGTTAGAGATACGCAACTGAATGAGGGAAGCGGCAAACATCAGAATAAAAAGCACAACCGACACCGCCGAGGCGTATCCCAGACGAAAATCGCGAAACCCCGTCTCATAGATGTACTGGATCAAAACGCGGGTTGTCCCCGCCGGCCCACCCCGGGTCATGATGTACACCTGGCCGAATATCTGAAACGACGCAATTACCTGAAGGATAGTAACCAAAGTCAACGTCCGTCTGAGACCGGGGATGGTAACGTGCAGGAACCGGTTCAAACGCCCGGCGCCGTCTATCATCGCGGCTTCGTAGAGGTGCGGATCGATGTCCTGCAACCCCGCAATAAAGAGGACCATGTTGAAACCCACAGTCCACCACAGCGTGGTAATCACAATTGCGTACATAGCCAGATCGGGGTTGGTTAACCAGGACCATGGAGTCATCCTGAACACGCGAAAGACGGCTGAAAAAAGCCCCTGATCGGGATTGAACAGAAACCCCCACACCAGAGTTGCAACTGCAACCGAGAGGACATAGGGACTGAAAAGCATCGTCCTTACGACGGTCGCCCCGGTTTTGCTTACACCCAACGCAAACAACAGCCCCACCACAATGATCAAGGGTGAGGAAATGAGGACAAACTGAAAGGTGTTACCCAGGCTGCTCCAGAATGCCGCGTCATTTCCCAGCATCTCTACGTAGTTGGAGAGCCCTACAAAACGGCGGTCGAGGGACAAAAGATCCCAGGAGTGAAGACTCATAAACCCTGCCTGAACGACCGGAAACACGGTAAATACGAGATAGACCACGAGAAATGCGCTGAGAAACCCATATCCAGCCAGATTTTCGTTTCTTCGGACCATTTAACATTCATTCCGATTGATTTTCATACTTGATTATAGCTTCAACATGATATAAAATCAAGAAAAACTTTTGAAAGGATGTAACGGATGCAACAGCCACGCTCAGAACCACCAAACCCGCTGCATTTTCGTCCACGCCGGCGCAGTCTCAACGGTACATGGGACTTCGCAATTGACGATGAAGCACCAATTCGCGGTACCTCTCGGGAGTGTAGAAGCGGCGTCGAGAATGACACGTGGTTTTCTCCGTACTACTCAAAGACGATTCAAGTTCCTTTTTGTCCCCAAAGCACACTGAGTGGGGTGAAATTCACAGGGCACCATCCGACTTTGTGGTATCGACGTTCCTTTGAAATATCTGAAGGAGAAGAGGCCGGCCGGACTCTCCTCCACTTTGGAGCCGTCGATTTTTCCTGTGAAGTCCGGGTCAACGACAGATTTATAGGAAGCCATCGGGGCGGATACACCCCATTCCACTTTGATATCTCCCATCTTGTGCGCCCCGGGAACAACACTGTAGAGGTATGCGTCGTCGATCACCTGGATAAAGACCAACCCCGGGGTAAACAGAGTTGGCAGGCACCATTCTCCTGCTGGTACCGTGAGTGCAGCGGGATATGGCAATCAGTGTGGCTCGAGTTTTCTCCGCTTCAGGGAATTGCCCGGGTTGATGCAGAAGCATTTCTTGGTAATGCAAATGCACCTGAAGAACACCGTCGACCGGGCCGTATCACCCTGCGGATTCGACCATTCGGGACAAGTCCGGCAACAATTTCGGTACGCTTGACGCACAACGACAGTCAGATTACCGAAACCACAGCGCCGGCACGTTATCCGGTCACCGACATAGACATCGACCTCGACTCGGTAAAACCGTGGTCGCCTGACTTCCCCAATCTATACGATATCGAAGTCCGGATGACTTCGTCACACGGAGTCGACCGGGTTGATACCTATGTGGGGTTTCGTACAGTGGCAATTGCCGACGGAGCGCTCACCATAAACGACGTTCCAGTGTACCAAAGGTTGGTTCTCGATCAGGGCTTTTGGGACGGCGGGTACTATACCGCACCGACCGATGACGATTACCGTCGCGATATAGAAATATCAAAGGCAATGGGTTTTAACGGTTGTCGTAAACACACCAAAATCGAAGATCCCCGTTTTTACTACTGGGCCGACCGGCTGGGGTACCTGGTCTGGGAAGAACTTCCTTCACCATACACCTTCTCCCTCCAGTCACAAGAACAGATCATCCGTGACACCATAGAGATGGTTCGCCGCGACCGCGGGCATCCGTCAGTTGTCACGTGGACACTGTACAACGAGTCATGGGGCGTCCCGGATATTGCCCATTCCCGAGAGCAGCAGGAGTTTGTCCGTACATTGGTCGAACTCGTCCGTCAACTGGATCCTACTCGCCCGGTTGTTGCAAATGACGGATGGGAACTTGTCGGGGGAGACGTCTACGGTATTCACAGCTATGCGGCCCATTCAGACGCACTGGAAAGAGATATTGACGGCGCCTTCCCGTTGCACGGGCGTGATGATCCACATATCCTGGACCGTGATGCCCGCATAGAGTCCAGTGGTAAACCGGTCTGGGCAGTTAAAGGTCTTCCAACGGACCGAATATACATGGTCACGGAGTTTGGCGGAATCGGTCTTCAGAAAGACTCCCGCGATGACGCCTGGGGATACGACAAAATGGCACGATCATCGGAGGAGCTCTTGAGACGCGTTGATTCCCTGGTGCGCCAATTACGGATGAATCCCCAGATAAGAGGATTTGTTTACACTCAGTTAACTGACGTGGAGCAGGAAGTGAACGGCCTTCTTGAGTCGAACCGTACGCCGAAAGCTCCGCTGGAAGAGATTTACCGGATCATCACCGGTGTTACAAACGAGTAGGACACGGAGAAACCTGACGAGGCTCAACTAAATTGGTACAATATCCTATGCGTCGCCGCATCCTTACAGCAGAACATGCACACGTTGAAGAGCTTACACGAGCGCTGTCATCTCCGGTGCGGCGACGGATGCTCAACGCACTGGCCCTTCAGGAACGTTCAATTCAGGAGCTTGCGGATCATCTTGGTATCCCCCAGTCGAGTTGTACCGTCAACATTCAGACCTTGGCCCAGGTTGGACTGGTAACGACCCGAAACGAACCGGGCGAAAAAGGCAGTCGAAAAATATGCAGTGTCGCCTACGACGAAATTATCATTCCCGTCCACGGTGATCGACCCGCAGTAGACAGCAGTTCTTTTGTCGTTGAAATGCCGATTGGTTTGTATACCGACTACAACGTCCGAGCTCCCTGTGGAATTGTCAGTGACTCCAGTGTTATCGGTCAGTTTGACCGGGTGGAGAGCTTCGTAGATCCTCACCGGGCAACTGCTCAGCTGATATGGTTTACCGACGGATGGGTAGAATACAGTTTCCCGCTTGACATTCCGGCAACGCGGCGGGTTCTTTCGGTATCACTTTCTATGGAGATATGTTCCGAATTTCCCGGATACAAGAACACGTGGCCCAGTGATATCACCGTCTGGATCGCCGGCCATCAGATTGGAACGTGGCGA
>JBAYPC010000109.1:0-8010 GCA_041677905.1 Alkalispirochaeta sp.
CCTTCTGGAGGTACGGGAAGACCAGCTCAACGCCATAACCGGAGTGTCCGGCAGCGGCATAGCCTACGTCTTCCGCTTTATCGATGCCCTTGCCATGGGCGGCGTGGAACAGGGCCTTCCCTACGGTCAGGCCCTGGAGGCCGCCCGGGACGTGGTAGAATCGGCGGCACTTCTCCTGCGGGAGTCGGAAGTCCTGCCGGCAGAACTGGTCGGCCGCGTTTGCTCACCGGGAGGAACTACGATCCGAGGCATACGAGCTCTCGAAGAAGGAAAGTTTAACGCAACGGTGATGGCCGCCGTTGAAGCGGCCACCGCCCGGTCACGAGAACTGGAGCGCTGACCCCGCCGCGCCGCCTTCGCTCCACCCATCACGCTTGTTAGATCGACCCGCCTCAGCTAAAATAGGTCATGCTCGATCTCAAATTTGTACGGAACAACCCCGATCTCATCCGAAAGAACATTGCAGACCGCAACACATCTGCCGACTTGGACACCGTCCTTGATCTCTATGACCGACACCTCGATGCCCTCCGGTCGGTAGAAGAACTGCGAAACCGGCGGAACGAAAACGCCGCCGCCATGAAACAGCGCCTGGAAGAGACCGAACGGAGCCGCCTGATTGAAGAGGGAAAACGACTGAAAGAAGAGATATCCGTAAAAGAAGAACTGCTGAAAACACTGGAAGCAGAACTGTACACCGCAGCGGATTCTCTGCCGAATCTGACCCATCCGGACTCACCAATAGGCCCGGATGAAAGCTTCAACAAAGAGCTGGAAATAGTCGGTACCGTCCCTACCTTTGATTTTACCCCAAAAGACCACGTCGAACTGGGCACCTCCCTGGACATCGTCGATTTTGAACGGGCCGCCAAAGTATCAGGTGCCAAGTTCTACTACCTCCGGAATGAAGGAGTCTACCTGGAGCTTGCCCTGGCCCGCTTCGCCCTTGATATCCTTCAAGAGCGGGGCTTTACCCCGATTATTACCCCTGATATCGCCCGGACCGATATCGTCGCCGGCATCGGTTTTAACCCCCGGGGCCCCGAATCGAACATCTACAACCTTGAAGACGAAGACACAAGCCTGGTGGGAACCGCAGAGATCACTCTGGGAGGCTACTACTCCGACGAGACCCTCAACGCCGAAGAACTCCCCATAAGAATGGCCGGACTCTCACACTGCTTCCGCCGCGAAGCCGGTGCGGCCGGTCAGTTTTCCCGAGGCCTCTACCGAGTCCACCAGTTCACGAAAGTAGAGATGTTTATCATTTCTCATCCCGACGACTCCGAAAAACACCACCAGGAAATGCTGAACACCGAGAAAGACATCTTCTCCCGCCTTGAGATTCCCTTCAGAGTCCTTGATATCGCAACCGGAGACCTGGGCGGTCCCGCCTACCGCAAGTACGACCTGGAAGCGTGGATGCCCGGCCGAGGCGACCACGGCGAATGGGGAGAAGTGACCAGCACATCTCACTGCACCGATTTCCAGAGCCGACGCCTTAACATCCGGTACCACAAAAAACTGGACGGCGGGAAAAAAGAACGCGGCTTCGTCCACATGCTCAACGGGACAGCCGTCGCCATATCCCGAGTAATCATCGCAATCCTCGAGAACTTCCAGCAGGCCGACGGATCGGTTCTCATCCCCAAAGCGCTCCAGTCGTATACCGGATTTGACCGTATCGCGCCCAAAAGCGCAGGCGCGCCCAAAGGGTGATAACCCGCAAGGAAACAGAACCATGACGACCGGAACCCCCCGCATCATTGCAGAAATCGGAACCGCCCACGACGGCGACATTACCAAAGCCAGAGCACTCGTGGGCGCCGCCGCCGACGCCGGCGCCCACACCGCCAAGTTCCAGCTCGTCATCGCCGACGAAATACTCCACCCCCTCGCCGGTTCCGTAGACCTCCCCGGCGGCACCCTGCCCCTCTACGACCGATTCAGGGAACTCGAGCGAGACGCCGACTTTTACCGGGAACTGCAGCAAATCTGCCGCGATGCAGACGTCCAGTTTCTCTGTACACCCTTTGGGCTGGAAAGCGCCCGAATTCTCAATTCCCTGGGAGTGGACGAATACAAAATCGCCTCACCGGAGCTGAACCACCACCCCCTCCTGAAAGAAATCGCCTCCTATCGCAAACCGATCGTCCTCTCTACCGGCGTAGCCAGACTGCGGGACATCGGCGAAACCGTAGACTACATAGACTCACTGTCGACGAGAACACAAATCCAGCTGCTCCACTGCGTCACCTCCTACCCCGCCAAAGAAGAAGAGTACAACCTCCTCGTTATTCCATCCCTGCAGCACGTCTTTGGCCTTCCCGTAGGCATATCCGACCACTCCATGGACCCCGTCCTCGTCCCTGCCCTGGCAACAATCCTTGGCGCGGTCACCATCGAAAAACACATAACCCTGGACCGCGCCGACCGAGGCCTGGACGATCCCATCGCCCTCAACCCAAAAGAGTTCCGTACAATGGTTCGGGAAGTCACCGATATCGGCACCCGTATGTCCCGGACAGCCGATCCGGTCGACCAAAAACGACTAAGACTTGAGCTAACCGACAAATACCGCAGCCAGTACGGCAGCACCCGGGTCGACACAGTCCTGGGTGACGGGATCAAACGCCTTGCCCCCAGCGAGATACGCCACTACGGCTTCACCAACCGCAGCATACACGCCGTAACCGACATCCCCGCCGGAACCCTCCTGACCGCACAGAGCCTGGCAGTGTTACGAAGCGAAAAAAACCTCGCCCCCGGCCTCCATCCCCGCTTCTGGGAGGCCATTCTGGGCCACCGGGTCACCAGGGACATCCTCGCCGGAGAAGGCCTCACCTGGAACCACCTCCTGGTCGACTAATGGGTATACGCAAGCCTGTTGACGGAAGAGGTAGAACTTTTTGTAGCATCGGGAATTACCATTGCCGAAACCGATTTCTCCAACGATTTTTCTACACTGGAAGGTTTTACTGTCCCAGTATCAACAGGGTTCTCAATACTCTATAAATCTTTGGGCGCATGCCGCCTGCGGCGGCACCGCATACGCCGCTGCGCCCCCTTGCGCGTCCGGAACCGGCGTTTATCGCACCAGCGTTCCGCATACAGACGTTCACCGATAGATTTCTTTGCGGTGACCCACTCGAATAACTGATATAGTCAGCACAGTATCGTTAATAGTATAGAGGATGCGAAAGCTGCCAACACGAATCCGCCAAACTACAGTGGCCTCACCCTTGAGTTTTTTCACACCATTCGGTCGTGGTTCATTTGCCAGTGCCTCGATCGCCTGCAACACCCTGCTTCGGTCTCGTTGGTCTAGGCTGCGAAGTTCCTTCTCCGCCCGGCGTTCAAGACGAACCCTATAGCCCAAGATTCACCCTGACTTCCTCAAGTGAAATAAACTCTGGATTTTTCAGTCGCCGTTCTACTTCAAGAACATCTTCCGCGTCCTCAAGCAGTTCGGCAATGCGCTCGTAAGCTTCAATCGTCAGCACAACATGGGTAGGCTTCCCCGTTGCATCAGTGAGAATCTGCCGATCAGTGACCTTTGCATTCGAATTGTTCATCAAGAAAAGTATACATTGCTTTTCGTCAATCACAAACCGTCTGGATACAAATATAATCAGCGAGGTAATACGCCAGACGCCGAGGCCCAATGGAGTGGCGAACGCCGGGCCCGGCTTGGAGGGCAAGGGAAAACGTTTCACCAGGCCGACTCCTTCACTGTCGCCTGTGCATGGGTACCAGAACAAGATTGAACGCCCATCTTGCTCACCCCCAAACCGTTCAGAGACTCCCCTCCGCCTGGTCGCGCGCCGGCAGGCGCTAGAAAACTCTTCCAGATCCAGTTTATCTCACACAACATCGAAACATGGCTCTTGATCAAAATTGAAACGGTTATATCTCCGTACAATGAGGCCCTATAAACAGGTCTACATCAATTCCATTTTGTCAGAGTTACTGGTTGCCTTCGAGATTGGTTGCAGCGGAGATCATGACGGTGAGTTTCTGCAATGAAATAACGTCAGCGCTCATACAGTACCTTTCCTTCTGCGCAGATGCGACTTCTGATGTGTTCCTGCGTCCGGGGGAGATCGGCAAGATCAACCGGAATGGGCTGGTCCAGGGCGATTCCCAGGAGCTCCCAGTATTTTTCAGAATCCACGGCAAGGTCGATGTCGAAGTGCGGATTTGTTGGGCCGGTCGAAGCGAGGGAACCAAAGAGGATGATGGCGCGGATGTCGGGATCGGTGGTTTTAAACTGCTCTACCAGTGTGTCTATCTGGATGAAGGCTTTTGCCCGCCGGGAGGCGATGAGTTGGTCCTGTTCTGCCGCGGCTTTGCGGGCCCGGCGGGCAAAATTGCGGCCCATCTCGCGAAGTTGCGCTTCATCTTCCGGCGAAAAGGTGTCATCTCCCACGGGTCTATGGTGGCACTAAAGTGGCGTATCGGCAAGGGCGGCCTGCGCGAACAACAACAACCGGCCAGATCCTTCAAGTATAAGCACCTTAGTGATTCTCCGCCGCCTCTACGATGCCCGAATTCTGGATTATGACACGTACCAAAATACGTACGATGACGAACTTGATCGCCTACGGCGCGAGCGAGTACGGCTTGTGGTGCGATAGGTGGCCATGGATACGTACTCGTCCGCCGGTGTTACCGACTGACCCTGTGCAACGGTGTAAGTTCCGCAATATCTCGCCGGGATGGGTTGGATCTCGATCTGTAGGTACTCTAATCATAGTGGTTTCTCAGCCACCATCCAGTTCGGCAACGGTTCACCGGTTGCTTTGGCGTACAACGCATCCTGAGCGCTATCGATCTCACCGGGCCAGCTCAATACGCCCAGCTCCAGATCCCGGAATCGTTCAAACACCCCTCCGGTCTCAAGATACGAGGAAAAATCAACGATCCCATGATGCTAAATTGTAGTGTTTGACGGAAGCTTTTTTCCTGCTTTGGTAAAGTAGTGACGTTTCTCGACCCGCTGTACGCGTAAAACCTTAATCGGGATGTCCGTCTCGATCAGATACCACCCAGGTTCGCTCGGGATTTTCTCGGTTAAATGCCAATTCAAGTCCCGAAGGTTCATCGGGACTCGAACAAATGAGCTGTCGAGATATGCCCGCAGGCGTTGTCGCAGAGTACTACTGTCAGTCATCAAAACATCTTTTGCACCGTCTGGGTTTGCGAACTCTGCACCCATGTGGACAGCCGGCCCTTCAATTTTCTTCATGTGCGGAGGAGCTTTGAGTCGAGATCAGTGCAGTTTTAACCAGGGCTCCTACTTCCTCGATGTTATCCATGCTGTCGATATCAACCGCCGCACATGGGCCGTTGTAAAATACCTGCACGGATTCAGATAGGGCCTGGACCGAATGGTGCCGTATTTCTGCGCGGACTATCTCTTCGGGTAACATTATGACCAAACGGATCTTTTTCTTTCGTATCTTAAAGAATGCAACGTTCTTGGAACTCTTGATAGATATGTAGTACTTCTGCGGATTGAAGATGACCGAGCTGTCTGTAGCCAGTACCGTCTGCTTTATGTATTGGAAAATCTCCCGGACCACTGCAACAGAATCGCTCAGGTGAAAATCTTCAGTGTAACTGGCCAGACCGGTAACGGAATCTATCACCGTTTCCAGCTCAGTCAACTCCATGACCTCAAATGCCGGGTCTATAGTCAGTACTGTTTCGTCGTGGGAGGCGTATTTTCGAACCTCAAGTACCCGAACCATTTTTCCCCACGTGTCTGAATAGGTGGCTATTATCTCAGGGAGTTCCGGTTTCTTACCGTCAATCACGAGAAGGATTCTCTGACTTGAATCTATAAGGTCACTGAGAAATTTGTAGACTTCTTCCCTGCCCAGGTAACTTTTGAAACGTTTTTTCAGGGTTTCATCAGATTTAATGATGGAGAAGAGCTTCTCGACCAGTTCTTTTTGCCGTTCGCTGTTCTTGAAAAAGGCAAAAAACTTTGTGATCTGAGGAAAAATATGGTTGTAGAAATCGTGAGAAGCGAGTTCAACTTCCACAAGGTAGAACTCCGGGTTCTGCATGTCCGTAAAGTTGAAGAGAAAACCGTCAGGGATGGTGTTACCCAAAGCGCCGGTTTTAATTTTCTTTTTGGCATCGATATATATCGAGTCTTTGCCAAAGATTGCCGGGTGTGAAACAACAATTTGTTCCTCAAAGTCGGCTTCCAGTTGAAACTTCTTTTCGTCAAAGCGATTACCATTTTGAATCAGGATCATTGGGTCAACTCCATATAGTGATTTTTACGGGAAGAGACTGCTCCCGGTTTAGTTCGTCCTATGTGCGCAGATAGGTCACCTCAAAGGCACGACACCGCCGGGCCAGGATTCCTTAAGAACTGTGCTTCTTTCCATGGGAAGAGCTCCTTTGTTTGCGTTCACGCATCTGGCCGCGCCTCCGTTACCGTTTCATCATCCAACGCCGAGAGGTAGGAAATTTCCTGGGCGTGGTCGGTGTGGTTCCATGCAGATAGTTTGTGGGTGTATTGGGACAACTCTTTTGCCGATTTACTACCCCAGCGCCTTAGAACGTCGCGAATTGTTGTTTGTTCATCTTCGGTAAATTCAGATCGTTCGTATACAGACCTCCCGCGATCACCGATTCTTACGACCGTCTTACCGTCGTCAAAGTCCTCTGTTTGTATCACGCCGTTTTGCTCTGCTGTCTCCAGAATCGACTTGTATTCTTGCAGTACCGGGCCGTGAGGCAACCGGGCATAGGGCCAACCGGTAATAGAAACGGTGTGACGGCGGAAATGCTCAAAATCGATGAGAAAACACAACTTCAGTAGCTTGGTTTTGTAGACGGATTCGTCCAGGGAATCGACGATGAATCCAAGAATCGCCTCAACACGATACTCGTCGGGCTGCCGAAAACCGGTGTATTCGTCGGCCGTTTCGCGGGTGACAAGTCCGCCATATATGGTTATTTTGCTGTCTACATCACCGTTAAGTCGAGGCTCAATACGTTTTCGTTGAGTTGGGCCGATCAGATCATGACGTTCGTCAAAAAGTGCTCGGAACACATTTGGATCATCCATCAGCCGAATCAGGTTTGAGTTTGCAGCGGTCGGGAGCTCTCCACGCTCGTAATTGGCGATCGTGCTCTCGCCCAACCCAAGAATTATCCCAAACGGTTTTTGCCCTGCTCCGTATCGTTGGCGAATGGATCGTATTTCGTCAGGTGAGATGAGACCGTGACGATTCCTGTATACTTCACGTACAGCAATCAAGCTTTCTTCAGCCTGTTGTGCGGTAGCGACTTCTGTCCCACAGACGGCGCAGACGGAAAGCTCATGCTGTAACGTTACTGGTTCACCTTTGTAGGTATAGGTCTCTTCGCGAACCGTTGTATTTGCATTCTGAACTGTCCCACAATTTGGGCATAAGATCGTCATATCATTCCTTCCTCGTGACACGAAATGATCTCGATGTGGTCCTCACCGTGATGACTCTGAAGCCAGAACTTGAGATACATCTTTGTCCCGCGAAACAAAGGGGTAAATATCCACACCTCCCCAGGGAAACCCCTGTCATGTGCAAGGGGTCCTGCATATCTGTCGGCCGGTTTCAGCGTCAAACACATCTCTTTTACGTCCGTCATAGTAATGTTCAGAGAAGCCATGGATTGCAGGTTCTTCGTGCGCGATGAGAGCGTGATCCGCTGAGGTGTCTTCCATATCTGTTTCAACCGTATCAGAAACAGTTGAACCTGCAACGTGTCACCCACAATATACTCCTGATACTGGTATAAATCAATACCGATTTATATTTTTCGGACGTGCTGTTTCAGTCAGTCGGTGCCGCTGTTACTTTGAAGTGCAGCGTTTCCGGACCGATATATATCCACCGTAGTCTCGCGGCAGGGACGTAGGTTGTTCCCTGCCAGGAGAATTTTCCCCGACTTTCCACGAAAGGTTTCCGTGATTTGACGGAACAGATTTCCGGGCGTGACTAAAAG
>JBAYPC010000110.1:0-8007 GCA_041677905.1 Alkalispirochaeta sp.
GTTCGATATACAAGAAAATTTGATATACGTGAAAACAGTGGGATTGCGCCTCTATAGGGCGTGTTTTTTCCGGAATGCCGCGACGGCCGCGAGGTAGTCTGTCCGGAGGGACGCGATTTCGGGTTTGGACAGAAATGCGCCTTCGATTGCAGTGAGATTCAGGGCAATCAGGTCATCGATGTTCAGGTCAAAATAGGAGCACGCTTTTATGTAATCGTCGGTGAGGTCTGTGTCCTGAATTGTGGGGTCGTCTGAGTTGATGGTTACCGGTACACCGCTGCGGTAAAGGCGGCCCAGGGGGTGGTTCTGTTCGTCCACCCAGGAACCGGTCTGGTAGTTTGAGGTGATGCACTGTTCGAGAACGATGTTACGCTCCCGAAGAAGGTCTTGCAGTTTGGGATCGTCGATTGACGATGTACCATGGCCGATCCGGGCGGCGTGAAGGAGTTCCAGGGAGTCCCATATCTGGTGGGGCGGCGAAACTTCACCGGCGTGGATGGTGGCGCGGTAAATGCCGTCGTCTTTTATGGTCTTGAAGAACTCGATGAAATCCTGAGGGGGAAATTGCGTCTCATCACCGGCCAGGTCGACACCGACGATTTCCGAGATTTTCAGGTCTCGGATGGTGCGGTAGAGGTCAATCATGTCGTGCTGATTCTGTTTTCCCCTGTTAAAGGTGATCAGGTACTTGATGCGAACGTCCGTTTCTGCGGCTGCGGTGTTTGCGGCATCGATGACGAGGCGGGTAATTTCCAGTCGGTCGAAGTTGTTGAAGAACGCAAAATGTTCCGGTGAAAAACGCAGCTCGATGTAGAAGAGGCCTTCGTCAACGAATCTTTGGACTGAGTCATGGACAACGTCGTATACGTCTTGATGTGACCGATACCAGTCGTTTTTGAATTTGGACAGGAAGGTGAGAAAGTCCGGTTCTGAATCGCGGGGGAACTGGACGGCTTTTTTAAACTCTTCAAAGTCCTCGCTGTAATCGAGGCCGTTCTGCTGTGAGATACGGTGCAGGGTAGGGAGGGCAAAGGTGCCTTCAAGATGGCGGTGGAGTTCCACTTTGGGAAACTCGGTCATAATTACTTTATCTGTTTTATAATCATCGTTTGCCATGGTCTCTACTCTAATTGATTTCAGGATGTCTGCAAGTACTACGCATTCACTTATCGTTGTCGGCAGAAAATACCATTGATATTAGCAAAATTACAAAAACAGTTACAAAAACAGTTTAGAATGACCTGAGATTCCAGAAAGGCTCATCTTTTTATGGGCCGTGTTGCCGTGCCGGGTCATAAAATGTGGTCCAAAAACGTTCTGGTCCGTTCTTCCCGGGGGTTGTCGAAGAGGTCGGCGGGGGTGCCGGTTTCGATGATCTCTCCTTCGTCCATGAATACGATTTTGTCTGCCGCCGCCCGGGCAAATCCCATTTCGTGGGAGACGACGAGCATGGTCATGCCGTCTTTCGCCAGCTGCAGCATGACGTCCAGCACTTCCTTGATCATCTCCGGGTCCAGTGCGCTGGTAGGTTCGTCAAAGAGCATGACCTTGGGGTCCATCGCCAGCGCCCGGGCGATAGCGACGCGCTGTTGCTGCCCACCGGAGAGTTGATCGGGATACGCCTGTTCCTTGTCGGCCAGACCGACGCGGTTCAGCAGTTCCCTCCCGCGTTGATCCGTTGCGGCTTTAGTGCCGCCTTTGACCTTACGGGGCGCCAGGGTGATGTTTTCCAGGGCCGTCAGGTGGGGAAAGAGGTTGAAATTCTGAAACACCATTCCCACGTCTTCGCGGATCTGTCGGATATTACCGCGGGGATCGGTAACGCAGGCGTCGTCGATCCAAATCTGGCCTTCTGTGGGTGTTTCCAGGCGGTTGATGCACCGCAGGAGGGTGCTTTTTCCGCTGCCGGAGCGTCCGATGATCAACACCACTTCACCGGCGGCAACGGAGAGAGAGGTCTTTCGTACCGCTTCTATGGTGCCGAACCGTTTTGTGACGTTCTCGATTCTGATTCGATTCTCTGTGATGGTGGTGGTGTTATCTGCCACGGTGTTCCAACCTCTCTTCCATTATAGCGACCGCCTTCGAAAAGAAAAGCGTGATGACCAGGTAGATCAAAGCTACCATGGTATACGACTCGAAGTAGTAAAAGGTGGTGGAGGCGTATTCCCGGCCCCGACGGAGGAGGTCGCTGACGGCGACGATCGAGACGAGGGAGCTGTCCTTCAACAGGGCGATAAACTCGTTTCCGATCGGCGGCAGTATGATCCGCATCGTCTGCGGCAGAATAACGAGGCGCATCGCCTGGCCCCGGCTCATGCCGAGCGCCAGGGCCGCTTCCATCTGCCCTTTGGGGATTGCCTGGATACCGGCCCGGAAAATCTCACCCATGTAGGCGCCGTAACACACCGACATTGCCGTTATCGCCGCTACCATCCGGTCCACACTTAAAAATCGTCCCAGGGCAAAGTAGATATAGAAGAGTTGAACCAATAGCGGTATGCCCCGAATGACTTCTACATAGACGGTGGCGATCCGGTTGATGACGGTTATCCGCGAAATTCGGCCCAGTCCGGTCAGAAGACCGATGATCAGCGCGAAAAAGATGGATATGGTGGTTACCTGAAAGGTACGAAAAATTCCGTCGGGGACAAAAGCCAGAATCTCAAGGTACGGATCCGGTGACACCAGCGGAAGTAGAATCAACAGGCCAAGGGCGCCGAAGAAGCTGATGCGCCAGGCAGAAAAAGTGGAGGCCTCTCCCCGATCGGGGATCAGCGCTCCATCACTTATCGTTATCTGTGTTTTTCCCGTGGCTGGATCGCGGCTTACCGTAGCCACTTGTCTTGTATCTCCTCAACGGTTCCGTCGTTTAACACGACTTCAAGACCCTTGTTTATCAGGGCAAGTACGTCGCTGTTACCCTTCTTTACGGCCACACCGTAGTACTCATCGGTAAAGGGCTCACCGACGATTTTTAACGTTGCCTTGTAGTTTTCGTTCTGAAGTACGAAGTCCGCCGCGATCGGTGTGTCCGCAACGACTCCGGCGATCCGTCCCTGAGCCAGGTCTTCAATGGCCAGTCCGATCTCGTCATAGGTGCGCAGCTCGGTACCTTTGTTGTTCTGGATTTCGATGGAACCGGTTGTTCCGATCTGGGCACCAACGGACTTGCCGGCCAGATCGTCAAGGGTCGTCCACGACGCGGGAGCGTCCTTGCGGACGATAAGCACCTGCCCGGCGTTTATATAGGGGGTGGAGAAGTCCATGGTTCGCTTCCTTTCATCGGTTATCGTTACCGATGAGATGACCGCATCGTAGTCTCCGTTGGCCAGCCCGGCAAAGATGCCGTCCCAGGCGGTGTTCTGGAACTCGACGTTGAACCCCGCGGCATCGGCCACTGCGTTCATGAAGTCAATGTCAAATCCGACGATTTCCTGGTCCGTGTTTATGTACTCCATGGGCGGCCAGGTTGCATCGGTGGCGACCACCAGGGTGCGGGGTCCGTCGGCAGCTTCCTGTTTTCCACCGGCAAACAACGTAACGGCGGTCAATGCGACGAGTCCTACTAGTACAATTCGCTTCATACAACACTCCTTTTGCGACTTTGAATGATAAAGTTGTAAGGAATATACGGTTATTCGTCAATAAGTGCATAATTATTCAATGATATTTGTCAAACATTGTCACGTGACAGGGATAACCGCATCAGTTATACTCGAAGACCGAGACCATGGGAAACATTTTTACGTTTGCAAACCAGAAAGGTGGTGTCGGAAAGACGACCACAGCAGTCAATCTCGGTGCGTGCCTTGCCGAGATGGGCAATTCAGTGCTCTTGATCGACTTCGATTCCCAGGGAAATCTCTCTTCCAGCGTTGGAGTAGACCGGGACGGCCCGGGCATCTACCAGGTCTTGAGCGGTGAGAAGCGTCTTGCCGATGTAATTCTGGAGACATCTCAAGCCGGTCTGTCTATTGTTTCCGGTGGGTCCGACCTGACCGGTGCCAATGTGGAGCTGGTGAACGAAAAGAAACGGGAGTACTTTCTCCGGGAGGCGGTTATTCCCGTTCGGGCCGACTACGACTACATTTTTATCGACAGTCCGCCCAGTCTGGGGTTGTTAACTCTGAACGCCCTGGTAGCGGCGGATAACTGCATTATTCCCCTGCAGACTGAGTACTTTGCCCTGGAGGGGTTAACCCAGCTGCTGCAGAACATCAAACGGGTTCAGACCAACTTCAACCGGGAGCTTGAGCTGTTTGGTATTCTCTTCACCATGTACGACTCCCGGACGCGTCTGGCCAATGACGTCGTTCAGGAGGTTATCGGGTATTTTGGCAAGCGGGTATTCCGCACCATCATTCCCCGAAACGTCCGTCTGTCCGAGGCGCCGTCCCACGGTATTCCGGTGAATCAATACGATCCAGGGTGCCTCGGTGCCCGGAGTTACCAGAAACTGGCCGAGGAGGTTGTCCAGCGTGTCCAGGCAACGAAGACTCGGTAAAGGTATAGACGCTCTGCTGCAGGGCCGCGATCTGGGTAGTCTGGAAGGGGGCGACTTAAACACCGTCGTCAGCGTTCCCGTCGACCGGATTGTTGCCAATCCTGATCAGCCCCGAAAGAGCTTTCCGGCGGAATCTCTGGATGAACTGGCGCGATCTATCGAAGAGCGCGGTATTATCCAGCCCATTCTGGCGGAGCAGCAGGACGATGAGACGTACCGCATCGTTGCCGGTGAACGGCGGTACCGGGCGGCCATACTGGCGGGGCTCACGGTGGTACCGGTTCTGCCGGGTGTCTTTTCGGAAGACGAAAAACTTGAAATCGCCCTGATTGAAAATATCCAGCGGCAGAACCTGACTCCCATTGAAGAGGCCCGGGCGTACCGGGAGCTGATGGAGCGGTCGGGTTTGAATCAGGAAGAGCTGGCCGGCCGTCTGGGAAAGAGTCGGTCCGCCGTTGCGAACGCCGTGCGGCTGCTGCGTCTGCCAGATGAAACGCAGGAGCTGGTAAGCAACGGCACCCTCTCGGCGGGGCACGGCCGGACCATCCTCGCCTTGACCGACGACGATCTTGTCGAAGATGTGACGCGGCTGGTGATCCGGGAGGAGCTGTCCGTCCGCGCGCTGGAGCGCCTGGTTGCTCTGGCCAACGAGGGGCGCAGCGCCGATGAGGCCTTTGGGCATCTGATTGCCGAGGCGACGGGCGCGGCGGGGGTGACGACCGGCTCGGTAACGGGCGCCGCCGGCGCAGCGGGTGCAACAGATGCAAGTGGTGCAAGTGGTGCAAGTGGTGCAACAGGTGCAAGCGGCGGCACAAGTAGTGATTTTACGCTGGACGACGATGGTGATGAACTGATCATCGACGATACTTCGGGCGGCGCCGGCAGTTCACCGGGGCGCGGTTCCCGCAAGACGGTTGAGATGGTCGATATTGAACAGCGCCTCATGGAGCGGCTGGGAACGCGGGTGATCCTGGGTGGGTCCAATGAGCGCGGCAAGATCGAAATCACCTATCTGTCCATGGACGATCTGGAGCGGCTTGTTGAACTGATTGCGCCCGGATCGATGGGGAGCGACTGAGTTCATTTCGGTCTGCTGATCCAGCGACGCAATTCCCCGTCGGCCGGCACAAAACGATAGAGTCTGTCTTTCCCTTTCGAAATACCGATCCGCTCTGTGGCGAGGATTCCCGCTGGTGCCCGATCTGATGTAACCCGGTCCGGAAGAGTGATCGAAACAGGTGAATCCGGCCCAATGATCGATCCGTCCATATCACCGGTGATTCCCAAAGCCTGACACAGTTTTCCCGGACCGGAGCAAAGTGCTTTCATGGCTGCCCCGCCGCCGGCGGGGATGTTGAAAGCGTCCGAACCGTCCCACACGATTCCCCGACGTTCCGCAATCGTCGCAATCCCGTCCACCGGTTTCAGTGCCCGCACAAGAACCGCCTCGCCGACTCCGGCCGGGCCGGTGACCACGTTGAAACACCAGTGAACCCCGTATGAACGGTAGACGTAGGCGTGACCGGCCGAGAGAAACATGGACCCGTTGCGCCGGGACCGACCGTTACAACTGTGACTCGCCGGATCGTCTGCCAGGTACGCCTCCGTTTCCACAATGATTCCGGCTGTTTTTCCGACCCGGAGGGTGGCTCCCAGGAGAGTACGGGCTATGTCGACCGTCGCAGCGGTGTCGAAGATTGTCATACTCGAATCCTCATACTAAATTGGTACCATGATACTGTACGACCCTGCCCAGCGACGACCGATGACGGACTACGGGATTCAGATACCGATTCTCGGTTCAAATGCCGACCGGACTGTTGAGGCGCTATTGGCTCAACCCGACCTTGCTCGAAGCCGAAAAAACTGGCTGATCAAAGAGAACCTGTCGCCCCTTAAGCGGGACGCTCTGGTGCGTGTCCATGACCCGGAGTACGTCGATCGTCTTCTCTCTCCACCGGGTGGTCCGGACGGTCCCTGCGAGCGGGAAATTCAGCGGACCTTTGAACTGGTGAACGAAGACGGCAGTTACCATCGCTACGACCCGGAATCGGCCAGGTACGACCTCTGTACTTTACGTGATCAGAGTCTGCGTCTTGCCGCCGGAACGTCCTACGCCGCCAAACTTACCCTGGATCATCCGGACCGCTTCTGTTTTTACCTCGGTGGCGGAATGCATCACGCCCAATACGCCTGGGGGGAGGGGTTTTGTCCGGTCAACGACCTGGTCATCGCCATACGCACACTGCAGGCAGAGGAACGAATTCAGACAGCCTGGGTGGTCGACGTTGACGCCCATAAGGGTGACGGCACCGCGGCACTTACGGTGGATGACGATTCGATTCACACCCTCAGTATTCACATGGCCGACGGGTGGCCCCTTGATCAGCCGCAGCACCTTCCCGACGGCACCCCCAATCCGTGCCACCTACCCAGTACCGTTGATATTCCGATCGCTTCAGGTGAAGAGGAAACCTATATAGACCGCCTGAAAGCGGGGATGCGGACGATGGAGGAGACGAGTGAACTCCCGGATTTTGTTATAGTCGTCGACGGTTCAGATCCTTACGAGCGGGATCAGTTGAAATCGACGCAGCTGCTCAAGATGAGCTCTGCCGCCCTTCTTGAACGGGACATTTTTCTCTACCAGTGGGTCAGGCGGCACAATATACCGGCCGTGTTTGTCATGGCCGGTAACTACGGATACCACTCCTGGGAGATATACACCCAGTTTTTGCGGGAACAGCTCTCAGGACGCCTGGAGCCCTAAATCTGCCACGTGTCGTAGACCTTGCGGAATGCGTCGGGAATACGCATGGGGCGGCCCGTGGTGAGGTCGGCAAAGACCCCTTCCTGTACGACATCGGCGCAGACATCTTCATTTACCACAATTCGGGCGGCAAGCAGCGCTTTTGCCCCGCCCACACTCTGCACCCACATGCGCCCCTGAACAGGTTCGAAAAGACGGATTGCCCGACGGTACTGGATGTTTGTACGGATAAGAATCGGCGCGTATCCGGCGTCCAGTTGGGGTTTCAGAGGAAAGTAGGCGTCCAGTAGCGCAAATCGAAGATCTTCCAGCCAGCGAATGTAGACGATATTGCTGACATGACCGGCAAAATCGATGTCGTACGTTTTGACCTGGAAGTTCTTTTCCACCAGTAGGGGTCGTCTGTCTTTGTGTGTCATTGGTCCATTTATACCGGGCATTTCTTGACAAGGCAATCCACCTTGAGTATAGTACCCGGCACGTTGGAGAGATGTCCGAGTGGTTGAAGGAGGCGGTCTTGAAAACCGTTGTACCTTTGCTGGTACCGTGGGTTCGAATCCCACTCTCTCCGAAGGCGCGTACCGCAGGACGAAGTACGAGGAACGCGCCGATACCAAGAAGGCGCGTACCGCAGGACGAAGTACGAGGAACGCGCCGATACCAAGAAGGCGCGTACCGCAGGACGAAGTACGAGGAACGCGCCGATACCAAGAAGGCGCGTACCGCAGGA
>JBAYPC010000111.1:0-7950 GCA_041677905.1 Alkalispirochaeta sp.
GAGGTACCCCCCCAGAACCGAGCGGCGATCATCGGGTATGTCCGGCGCTGCAACGGCTCCTGCCACAACGGTGTACGTCAGTGTTTCCGGTTTCAGCTCCTGGAGGAGGTCGTAGCGCTCTCGTGCTTCAACTTCACCGTTACCGGCGGCGGATAGTAACACCGGGGTCAGGAGGAGCAAGAGCAGCGCCGGCAGGGCGCGGGTCGGCGGGTGCGCAAACACCAAGTGTGGGGCGACGTTACTCTTGTCCGGCCCGCTGTCGGAGAAATGCCTCAATAAACGAATCAATATCACCGTCCATGACCGCCTGGATGTTTCCCGTTTCGACGGAAGTGCGGAGGTCTTTTACCATTGTATAGGGCTGAAACACGTATGAACGGATCTGGTTGCCCCAGCTGATGCCCTTTTTCTCGATCGCCTTCGCCTCCTGCTCGGCTTCCTGTTCCTGCCGGTAGACTTCGTAGAGGCGAGACTTCAGCATCTTCATGGCGGTGGCACGGTTCTTGTGTTGGCTCCGTTCGTTCTGGCACTGTACCACAACCCCTGTCGGAATATGGGTCATCCGGACTGCCGAGTCAGTTTTGTTGACGTGCTGACCACCGGCACCGCTGGCGCGATAGGTGTCCACTCTGAGGTCTTCGGGCCTGATATCAACCTCGATTTCGTCATCTACGATCGGTGACACATAGACCGAGGCAAAGCTGGTGTGTCTGCGACCGCTGGAGTCAAAGGGGCTGATCCGGACGAGGCGGTGAATGCCCGCTTCGGCTTTGAGATATCCGAAGGCGTAGGCGCCGTTCACCTCAACGGTGACTGACTTGATGCCACCTTCAGCTTCCTGCATATCGAGAAGTTCCCGTTTCATGTCGTGTGAGTCGATCCAGCGGGTGTACATCCGGTAGAGCATGCTTACCCAGTCACACGCCTCGGTGCCGCCGGCGCCGGAGTGGATGGTCAGGTACGCTCCGGCCGGGTCGGCCTCTTCGCTGAGGAGCTGTTTGAGCTGGAGTTTATCGAAGCGCCGGCGGACCCCATCGATGATCTTCCGCACCTCTGCTTCCTGGGAGGGATCTCCTTCCTCTTCGGCCAGTTCCAGCAGGGCTTCCGCATCTTCCAGGTCCGCAATGATCTCCTCCCAGGGTTCAATGGAATCCCGGAGTCGCTTGATTTCGGTCATCGTTGCTTCGGCCTTCTCCCGGTCGTTCCAGAACTCCGGGTTCGCTGTGGCGGCCTCTTTGTCTTTTATCTGAGCTTTAACGTCGGCGGGGTCAAAGATACCTCCACGTGGCGTGGACGTCTTCCTTGAGCTGGGTCAGTGGGCTATGTAATTCCTGCAGCATCTCTGTTCTCCCTATGGGTTATGGGTATCTACAATCTTGTTGATACACGATACCACAGGTCTTCAGGGATTGTCATTGCGTCGGGGCAACCGGCGGATGCAATTTTTCCGGCGAGTCTACCCGTATCAGGGCCCTGGCGAGGGCGGTCAGAGGGTCAATCACGGGAATACCCCCTTCCAGAAGACCTTCGGGTACAACCAGGGGTAGTTCCGTACACCCGAGGATGACCGCCTCGGCGCCGCTTTCTACCAGCACGTCGACGTAATGGTTGACCCGCTTTGCCGCCTTGTCGGTTGGAGGGAAGACGGCCTTCAACCCCCAGATGCGGTGGTAAATCGCCTCATGAAGCAACGCTTGTTCCGCCTCAGGTATCTCTACGAGGCGGTATCCGTTATTGCCGAAGTACTCCCGATAGACGCCGGATGTTCTTGTCCCGGTAGTCGAAAGGAGGCCTATGGTGCCTCCCGATGGTACCCAGGACGAGGCGAGAACGACCGTTTCTTCGAGCATGTCCAGGATACGGACCGGCAGTTTCGCTTGATCGACGAGGTTCAGAAAACGGCGGAAAATGGCCGGGACGTGGAACGTATTGCACGGAACCCCTCCCACAGACTGAATCGAAGAATCTCCCGCGACGGCCCGTGTGGCAGTTCTGAAGACCTCGAACATCCCCACGGCCGGATCCGGTACCTCCTTCCCCTGAAGAAACTCTGTCCGGTCTCCGACGAGGCGTGATTGAGAGATGTGCAAAATATCGGGGTGATCCTGGTCGGTACCATCGGTAACGGTCGCTTCAACAATTTTTCGGTGCAGCAGCACGCCGGCTATTGGACCGACCCCTCCTCCAATTATAATCATCGCCCTATTCCTCTGAAACTCTATTCCTCTGAAAGTACCGGTTGACCGGAGTCGGTAAAGGTCGTACCGTATTTTATGCCGTCCCTTAAGGAAATAATGTCGCGCCTGCGCGAGTTGGGTTTGGAAAGTGAATACCGATATCGGGCCGAAACGCGGCGTATCCCTGAATGCCTTGACGCGTCTGAAACACTGCGGGGGATTACGTCGGGAATACGCTCAGGTCGTCGCTGGATGATACTTGTAACGGAAGGTCGCATTCTCCTGCTCACAAAACCTACCATAAGTTCTCCTGACCTCATTGCCCTCGACCGCACAGATATCCGGGATGTCACGACGGAACGGGGACTTATCTTCGGGACGGTAACGATCGTTACCGAAAAGGACACCTACACCTTTTCTAACGTTCTCAAGAAGAGCTTGCCGACGTTTATCTCCGCGGCAAGCCCAAATACCGATAAAGACTCGGAATAACAACCGGTTGTCAACTCCAGGCTGTCAACTCCAGAAGGACATATCCAGTTCGTTTTCACTCTTGGCGACAATGGCTGTACCCGCCAGGTCGCCGGTCACGTTCATGGATGTCCGGCCCATGTCCAGAATGGCATCAATGCCCAGAATCATCCCGTACGCGGCGGCAACGGCAGACCCGTCCTCCATGGGAAGTCCGACCGACTGAAGAACCATCAGAAGCATAATAGCTCCCGCGCCGGGAACACCGGCGGTACCGATGGATGCGAGCACAGCCGTCAGTACGATGGTAATCTGCTGGTTGAACCCGAGGGGCATACCGATGGCATAACCGATAAAGAGGGCACAGACACCCAGATAAATCGCCGTTCCATCCATATTGATCGTTGCGCCCAACGGCAGCGTAAATGAGTGAATTTTTCGGCTGACCCCAAGCCTTCGTTCGGCGTTTTTCATCGTAACCGGCAGGGTCCCGCCGGAGCTGCGGGTGACGAACGCGGTGATCATCGCCTCACGAGAACCTTTGAGGAACTTGATGAATCCGAGTTTGTTTAACTTCAGGAGGCCGCCGTACACCACGACCAGGTGCAGAATCAGACCGAGGTACACTGCAACTACGACAATTCCCAGAGGGCCGGCAGCAGCGGCACCCTGCTGAGCAAACACCACGGCAAGGAGCGCGAAAACGCCGATAGGGGCGTACTCGAGAACCCAACGCACCATGATGTACATCACTTCGGCGGCACCGTCGAAAAAGGTAAACAGAATCTCACCGGCATTTTTAATCCGGTCGTCATCACTGATCTTCAGGTAAGAGATACCAATACCGAAGAGGATCGCGAAGAAGATCGTCGGGAGAACCGCACCGCTCGCGAGGGAATCAAAAGGATTAGTAGGGACGATGTTCAGCAGCGTGTCCTTCAAGGCGGGCTGCTGGAGGACGCGACCGGCGGCACCGGCCGTTCCGGTGAGACCCAGTCCCGATCCCGGCTGGAAGATATTTGCCATGAGAAGACCGATAGCAACGGCAAAGGCCGATGTAAAGAGGTAGAACAGGACAATTTTAACCCCGACCTTACCGAGTTCGGCAGGGCTGATACTCGCAGCGCCCATTACCAGGGTTCCGAAGATAACGGGCATGACGATCATCTTCAACAACCGAACGAAGAGGTCCCCGAAGGGAGCCACCCAGAGAATCGACTCGCCGGCGACGATACCGACGACCGCACCAAGGATCAGACCGATGAAGATGCGCATCAACAGATTGGTCTTGAAATACCAATCCAGAACGCCCTTCTTTTCAGATGGACTCATGTTAACAACCCTCCATGTGTGTTAGATTCGTTAACACAGTGTCGGGCCGTCTGCTGCACCCGTATATGAGTCTAAATGCGTATTTTTGAGGAAAAACGAGTCCGAGTACCGCCAGGATATACACCAAATGGTGTAGTTCTGCCGGTTACAGCAGATCGGTTTTCATAACTTTTTTCATGAATTCCACTTTTGAAGTGACCTGCATCTTCTTGTAGATGTTGAGGATGTGCTTTTTGGCCGTCGATCCGGCGATGTTCAGCTGCTCGGCAATCTCTCGGTAGGTAAGACCTTTTACGATCGCCTGTACAACCTCCCGTTCCCTGGGTGTCAGACCGTACTCTTCTGTGAAGGGATGGGGCCGCCCGCGACGAAGTTCAGAAAAGAGTTTCCGGGCGATCTGGGGGCTTATAGGAGAACCACCGGCATGGAGGTCCTTGATCTGCGCTATCAGCTCACCAGGACTGGTGTTCTTTACCACGTACCCGGCGGCGCCGTGTTCGATTGCGGCGATTATCTTCCGCTCCTCTTCAAAGACGGTAAGAATCAGGATCTCTACGGAAGGATAACGGTGCTTGATGATACCCGTCGCCTCAATTCCACTGATACCGGGAAGGACTATATCCATAAGGACTATGTCCGGGATGACCGCACCGGAATCGAGGTACCCAATCATCTCTTCCGCACTGCTGAACGCCCCGATGACCCGTATTTCCGGCGCAATACTCAAGAGATACCGGAAACCTTCGCGAACTTCCCGGACGTCTTCGCAGATAGCCACCTTAATCGGTTTCATCGGTATCTGCCTCCAGGGGTAGCTTGATCGTCACGGTAACACCCGATTTCGGTGCGGTTTCAACTGAAAAGTCGCCGTTCAGCCGCTCAACCCGGTTTCGAATGCCCATCAGACCGTAACCGTTGGTGTTGACTGAGCCGACGTCAAAACCGCGTCCATCGTCACTAAACCGAACAAGCACATTCCGATCGGTCATCTCGGCAGACAAGGTGACGTTCCGAGCGGCAGCGTGTTTCAGCACGTTGGTGGTCAACTCCTGCAGCGTCTTTTCCAACTCCGAAGCGATGGGACCGGGAAGTAAGTTCAGGTCATCCGTACTGCCTTCAAAGAAAAACCCTATTTTTTTAAGCTCTAAACGCCGAACCTGGATTTCCAGAACGCGACGGAAGTCAACGATTGTCCGGTCCAGGTCAAGACTTCCGGACAGTATCTCCTTTAAGTCGGTGAGTCCCGCCTGAGCATTTTCCTCAACCCGCCGGTGCATGTCCTGAAGCAATTCCGCGTCAAAACCTGCTGCGGACCTTGCAACGTTATTGGAGATGATTATGTTGACCAGGCGGGCTCCCAGCGAATCGTGCAGGTATCCATAAATCCGTTCCTTCTCTTCGATGATTCGGAGTCGGATATTTTCCTGCTGCAGAAGGCGCAGACGCGCCGTCCGTTCCTGAACTTTCTGTTCCATTTTCAAGGTGTACTCTTCCGCAGTGTCGGCCAGGTCGTTGAACGCTCGGGCAAGGACACCAAACTCGTCGTCCCGGCGTATATCAATTCTCGCACCCCCCTCGCCGGAGCGTATGCGGCCAATTGTCCGGACCATGCGTTCGACCGGCTCTATCAGAAGCTGACTCCCGGTCCACTCAAGGGTGATCAACAAAAGGATCATCAACATGGTATTCAGAGCAACGGTCATGCGAATGGCGCTATTGGTTGCCGCCATAACCGCAGGGACCGGCAAGCCCACGTAAATGGTCCAACCGGTGATACCGTTCTCCTTGTACGAGAAAAAATGGGGGACCCCCGCTACGGAAGCGACAAAACGGCCGCCGGTTTCAGTCCAGTCTCGATCGAGGACGAAGGTTTGAAGTTCTTCCTTACCGGCAGGAGAAAACTGATCCACCAGTGGGGCGCCTCGGCGGTCGGAAATGTACACTCTCCCGCCTTTTCCGATCTGAAAGTCATTTATCAGGTCCTCCAGCGATTCCAGCATGATATCGAGTCCCAGAACACCGACTTTTTCACCCCCAGGACGGTACACCGGCAGGACACAGGTGATCCCGTATTCCGCAATGCTGGCGTAGAGATAGGGGTCTGTTATGGAAAACGCGTCGGCGGCGATCCCCGCTTTGTACCACGGACGGATCCTGGGGTCGTAATCCGGCGGAAAAACCGGTGTATTGTCCACAAACCCCTCACCGTAACCCCATTCCAGCATTTCGCCCGTCTCGGTCCCCAGGTAGATCGCCCGCATGTAGTCCCGCCGGGACCAGACATTGGTGAGGATCAACTCCCTGAGGGCGTCCACTTCCACGTTGTACACTGCTGTGTGGGCCGCAAGGGCGATGGCGATTTCCTCCATATTCATAAAAAAACGTGATACATGGGTGTCCGCCTCTTCCAGGACGGTGTCGGCCAGTTCGGCCGCCGTCCGTTCCGCCGTGTCTCTCATCTGGCCAAAGGTGAGAACTGCAATGATAATCGCAAAAAAAAGAACAATACCTGCGACGGTCAGAATCAGCTTGACTTTGGTCGTTCTGAAGTATCGTCCCACCAAACAACGTCTCATAAGCGTTCTTCTCTTATCTCTATGATAAAGGGATTTTTTAGAATGCGATACATCGACTATCGACATGGTCGTTGCCAATATTGTTTACTATTTTAGTATTGTAATGCTAGTGTTAATGCGCGGGAGGCACACATGAGTTCAGGATTTTTTGTCACCCTTGGGGTGTTTCTGGTATTGCTGGCAGGGTTGGCCTTACCGGCGTTCAGAAAAAACGTATCATTTTCCGTCCGGGTCTTTATCGCCATGGTTGTCGGCGGCGCGCTGGGGCTGATCGTCTTTTCGGTGATAGATGAAGGCACCGGGGCCGAACTGAGGCGTTGGTTTTCGCTGGTCGGATACGGCTATGTCGATCTGTTGAGGATGCTCATCATTCCGCTGGTCCCCACAAGTATCATCGCGGGTCTGCTCAAACTGGAGAACACCCGGGAGCTGAAAATCATGGGAACGCGGACAATCGGTCTCTTTCTCACAACGGCGGTACTCGCCAGTATCATCGGGCTGGTTACGGCGTCGGTGATGAAAATCGGTACTGGGGTTGGTACGACGGGACTCAGCGGAGGGGAGACTCGACCGATCGGTGACGTTCTCGCCCAGTTCAGGTCTTTCATTCCAGCCAATCCGGTGGCGGCGGCGGCGGAAACGCGGATCATTCCACTGGTGGTCTTTGCCCTCTTTCTCGGTGTAGCGGCGGTCATGGAATCGGGGAAACATCCCGAACGGGTGGCCCCGTTCCGCGAATGGATTGAGTCTTTCCTTCGGGTGGTGATCCGTATGACCCGTATCGTTATCGGTCTGACTCCGTACGGTGTACTCGGTCTGATGGCGTACTGGATGTCCAACACCGGTATAGCGGCGTTGGCCAGTCTGGGTGTTTTTGTCGCCGGTGTGGTCTTTGCCTGCGCCGTTCAGATTCTGTTCGTGTACGGTGGTCTGTTGGCGGGTTTCGTAAAGATCAATCCGTTTCGGTTTTACCGGGCGGCTTCACCGGCGATGCTGTTGGCGTTCACCTCCCGGTCGAGCCTGGGCACGTTGACCCTCACAATTGACACCATGATCAACCGGTTAAAGGTAAATCCTCGGGTGGCCAACTTTGTGGCGCCCATCGGGGCGGTCATGAACATGGACGCCTGCGGCGGTATTTTCCCGGCTATGGTCTCTGTTTTTGCGGCGAACGCCTTTGGGATTACCCTCTCTCCAGTGCAGTACCTGTTGATCATCGTCGTCTCCGTCCTGGCCAGCATCGGAAGTGCTGCGGTCCCCATGGGTGCTATGGCATTTACGGCCATCACCCTGACAACTGTCGGGCTCCCGGTAGAAGCGGTTGGGCTGGTTGCCGGTGTAGACTTCCTGGTCGACATGTTCCGGACCGGCACCAACGTCACCGGGGACCTTAC
>JBAYPC010000112.1:0-7858 GCA_041677905.1 Alkalispirochaeta sp.
CTGCTATTTTTTTAGCCGTAGGCTTGACGTACAAGTCGGCCGCAGTCACACTTCACGGGCATGCGCACAAAAAAGAGCCATCGGTACACCATCGCCATCGTCCCCGATTCTTCACAAAGTCCCATTTACTTCAGCATACACCTCATGACGGTGGTTGGTTCGGTTGCACTTGTCATAGCAATGGTCGTCGGTATGGTGTTCATAAGCCGCCATAAGGTTGGCACCGAACACATCACCGAACCGCAAAAAGAAGCGGAATATCTCCAGGCAAGCCTGGATTCAGTTTTATCGGAAATACAGAGTCTCAATATTGGAACCAGAGAATTTGACACGGTCCTGAACGGCATACTGAACACCGTCTCGTCTGCGGTTCCTTCGGACGCGCCACAAATGGCCGACGCGGATATGGACCGGTATTTTGGAACATCTGAAACTACCGACCTGAAGCACCTGACCGCTGCGCTTACCCAAGTCGGCGATCTCCTGTCTCAAGCACGGACCAACTCCGAACTCATGGGGCACCTCCTGACGGAAATACCCAACGGCTGGCCCGTGATAAACCACGGGGGCGACGTATCAATGGAGTTTGGTCCTAACATTCACCCCATTACCGGCCAGTGGTATATGCATAAAGGGCTCGATATCGCCGCTTATCCCGGCACGGCTGTTGTGGCCAGTGCGGACGGTACTGTTGTTCTTGCAGAATACGACCCGGGGTACGGCTATCAGGTTGTCTTACGTCACCGATACGGGTTCAGTACCAGATATCCCCATATGAGCCGCATACTTGTATCGGAAGGTCAGACGGTACGCCAAGGCGAGGCAGTCGGGACCATGGGAATGACAGGAATTGCTACGGGGACGCACCTTCATTTTGAGGTTATGCTGGGACCGGATGTTCTGGATCCGGCCCCGTTTCTCATGATCAGCAATACCTTCCGACGCGGCGGTTACGGATCACGCTGAGTTACGAATCACGGTGAAGGGACAGGGGCTCCCGCTTGTCTTTCCCCATTTTTTTGTATGTCAACTGCTCGGCCAGCTCTTCTCCATCCAGATTATACCAGAGCGTTTGCCAACGCCCTTTGTTATCGGTGCTCACCAAGGTGGCACCGGCGTTTTTCAGGCCTCCCGGCCGGTAGAAACTCCCGTCATCGATCAGTGCCGTTAGAATAGACCTGATGAGTCCTCCGTGGGCAACTACAAGGACACGCTGTTCAGGATGATTCCGGAGAATCCGGTCCATAGCGGCGGCACCTCGCTTTCTAACTGAATCCCATGGTTCGGCATCCGGAATTGCACTACTATCACCGAAGGCGCTTTTTCGTTGCTCCACAGAAAGACCTTCGGCAGCACCGTAATTACGCTCGACCAGATCGGGATCAGGAATAATTTGGTCAGGGTTTTCTCCGAGTTGATCACATATGATCGCGGCTGTTTCCATAGCCCGGTCCAGCGGACTCGCGTAAATGGCGTCCCACCGAATAGCGGCCAGGGAGTTTCCCGTTGTTCGGGCCTGCCTGCGACCCTCGTCGTTTAAAGGAATATCACTTGCACCCTGGGTCATACCAAGGCGGTTCCACTCTGTTTCTCCGTGTCGTATTAAACAAATCTGTATCATGTTAATATAATGATACTAAAATCATCTGTTATTTACAACCGGACCTTTTTTTGGTATCAGGGTGCTTGCCTAGTACCGACGTCTTCGTTGAAACTACACTCTATGATTCCACGGAATATTCAACACCTTCCTGACCACCTTTACCCTGCTCAGGAATGGTCGATAGTCGAGACGTACTTTGAAGAAGACTGGATGGGACCGGCGGAGACGATTTTCAGTCTGGCAAACGGATTTCTGGGGATTCGGGGTATGTTTGAAGAGGGTCGCCCTTCTGTAGAACCAGGGACTTTTTGTAACGGGTTCCATGAGACGTGGCCCATAGTTCACGCCGAAGAAGCCTACGGGTTTGCCCAGACCGGTCAGACGATTGTCAACGTTCCCGACGCCTCAATTCTGAAACTCTATGTTGACGACGAACCGCTTTATCTCCCAACTGCACGGATGACCGAGTATACCCGGGAACTCGATTTTCGGACGGGTATCCTCCGTCGGGACATGAACTGGTCGTCACCGGCAGGGAAGCAGGTCCGAATTCGTTCCCGACGGCTGGTATCGCTGGAGTACCGCCATATCGGTGCCATCCAGTACGAAATCGATATCGATATGGATGCACCTGTGGTGATTTCATCGCAGCTTCTGAACCGGCAGGATGCCCGAGCTGAAGACGAGCGGGCGAACGGAAAAAACAACAAAGACCCTCGGAAGAGCCGCCAGTTCATGGAGCGGGTACTCAACGCAAAGTCCCACTACGAAGACGACTTGAGAATGGTGACTGGGTACCGGACTACCAACTCACACATGACTCTTGGGTGCGGTATGGACCATGTTATCGAGACTGAAAACGAGTGGTATCCCATCCGCACCTGGGGTGAAGACCTGAGCAAAGTGGTTTTTGTCATTGATGCCCAAGCGGGTGTTCCCATCACCATCACCAAGTACTTTACCTATCACACATCCCGCTCTGTTCCCAGCAAAGAACTTGTGGACCGGTGCAACCGTTCCCTGGACCGGGTAATCCGGGATGGATTCAAGAAGATCATAGGCGCCCAGAGGGAATTTCTTGACCGTTTTTGGAGACACTCTGATGTCGTTGTAGACTCAGAACCGAGAATTCAGCAGGCGATTCGGTGGAACCTCTTTCAGTTGTGTCAGGCGTCGGCACGAGCCGAAACGTCGGGGATTCCCGCCAAAGGACTTACCGGTCAAGCCTACGAAGGTCACTACTTCTGGGACACCGAGATCTACGTTACGCCGTTTTTGACCTTTACAGAGCCCCGAATTGCCCGAAATCTGCTTCGGTTCCGACACAGTCTGCTGGACAAGGCACGGGACCGGGCCGCTGAACTCTCTGAGGCGGGAGCGCTGTTCCCCTGGCGAACGATAAACGGTGAAGAAGCGTCGTCCTATTACGCTGCCGGAACTGCCCAATACCATATCAACGCCGATATCGCCTATGCGATCCGGCACTATGTGGAAGTCCGGGACGACAAGGACTTTCTGGCGGAAACAGGTGTGGAAATTCTCATTGAAACGGCCCGTCTCTGGGTTCACCTCGGTTTTTTCAATCCCGATACTGGGCAGTTTCATATCCACGGAGTCACCGGCCCGGACGAGTATACAACGGTGGTCAACGACAACACCTTTACGAATTTGATGGCCAGGGCGAATCTGCGGTATGCCGCCGAAACAACGGCCTGGGTCAAGAAGGAACGCCCCCGGACCTATTCGTACCTGGTCCATGAAACGGGAGTTCAAGATGAGGAGATATCACTCTGGATCGACGCGGCCGACGCCATGTATATACCCTACGATGAAAATCGGGGCATAAATCCGCAAGATGACAACTTTCTGGAAAAAGAACGGTGGGATTTTGCCAACACCCCCAAAGAACACTATCCTCTTTTGCTGCACTACCATCCGCTTGTTATCTACCGCCACCAGGTGATCAAACAGGCCGACGTCGCCCTTGCACTGGTACTGCTGGGCAACGAGTTCACCATTCAACAGAAGCGCAGGAATTTCGATTACTACGATCCCATTACTACCGGTGACTCCTCTCTTTCGGCGTGTATGCAGTCCATTCTGGCCGCCGAAATCGGCTACGAAGAAAAGGCTCTGGAGTACTTTCAGTACGCTCTTTTCATGGACCTTGCAAATGTCGCAGGTAACGTGGTTGACGGCGTGCATATCGCGTCGACCGGTGGAGTCTGGATGACTCTGACCTACGGTTTTGCGGGCATGCGCAGTTACGACGGTAAACTCTCGTTTGATCCACGGCTGCCGAGATCGTGGTCGGGGATGCACTTTCCAATTCGATGGGGTGACAGCCGGGTCCGGGTTGATCTGACTCATGAAGAGTACCGACTGGAACTACTGGAAGGTCCCCCCGTCACGTGTACCGTCTGTGGGAAAGAGGTTACCGTAATCGAGGGTATCCCGGTAAAGGTACTTCCCTGCAGTACCCTTGATGAAATTGATCGGCCCGGCGACGGCGATTAATTTCTGCTAAATTTCTACGGTCTGATAGCCGTTGTACGCCGCGTTGCGGGTCGCCTTGACATCCTCGCTGACGATGTAATCATCAAAGGGCATCGTCTTGTCGATAACACCCCCGGGAATGAACTCGATGATCCGATTGGCCACGGTATTAACGAATTCATGGTCGTGACTGGTAAAAAGAACGTTACCCTTGAAGTCGATCAGGCCGTCGTTAAGTGCTGTGATAGCCTCCAGATCCAGATGATTGGTCGGTTCATCCATGATCAGAGCGTTTGGCTGGGAGAGCATCATCTTTGCCAGCATGCAACGCACCCGTTCTCCCCCGGACAACACGGTTACCTTTTTTAGCGACTCTTCGCCGGTAAAGAGCATACGCCCCAAAAAGCCTCGGACGTAGGCTACCTCTTCCACAACGCTGTACTGCTGCAGCCATTCGACCAGCGTAAGCGGCTTTTCAAAATACCGGCTGTTGTCTTTTGGATAGTACGCCGGTTTCATCGTGGTACCCCATTCGTACTCTCCCGAGGCAGGTTCGGCGTCTCCGGCAAGTATTTCGAACAAACGAGTCTTGGTGTTATGAAACGGTCCGACGAAGGCAATCTTATCACCGGGGTGGACAGTCAACTCCAGATTTCTGACGCTCGCCTCGCCTTCCGCTTCAACGGTGAGGCCACGAAGGTCCAGGATTTTCTTGCCTGGTTCCCGTTCCATTTCGAAATGTATGTACGGTGTTCTGCGGCTGGAGGGGCGTATGTCGTCAATGGTCAACTTGTCGACGAGTTTTTGCCGGCTTGTTGCCTGCTTGCTGCGCGCCGCATTGGAAGAGAACCGTTGAATAAACGTCTTCAGTTCGGCGATCTTGTCTTCCCGTCGGCGTTTGTCGTCCTTCTGCTGTTTCTGGGCAAGTTGACTTGAGTAATACCAGAAGTCGTAATTACCGACGAAGAGCTGAATTTTCCCGTAGTCAATATCGGCGATGTGGGTGCAGACGTGGTTGAGAAAGTGGCGATCATGGCTGACGACAATAACGGTGTTAAGAAAGTTAAACAGAAATTCCTCAAGCCATGCAACGGATTCCAGGTCCAGGTTGTTGGTCGGCTCGTCCAAAAGGAGGATATCCGGGTCGCCAAATAAAGCCTGCGCAAGGAGCACCCGAACTTTCTGACCGCCATCCAGGTCTTTCATGAACCCATTGTGGAGATTTTCCGGCAGACCGAGTCCCGACAACAGCCGGGACGCCTCGGATTCGGCTTCCCATCCGTTCATTTCAGCAAATTCGCTTTCCAACTCGGCGGCACGCATGCCGTCTTCCTCGGAAAAATCTTCCCGGGCGTAAATCGCGTCCTTTTCCATCATCACGTCATAAAGGGCGCGGTGCCCGAGGATAACCGTGTGCATGACGCTGTAATCGTCGAAGGCAAACTGGTCTTGCTGCAGAACCGCAATTCTCTGGTTTTTCCCGACCGTTACAGAGCCGGAATCAGGTTCTATCTCTCCCGACAGGATTTTAAGAAAGGTCGATTTTCCGGCTCCATTGGCGCCGATTACTCCGTAACAGTTACCGGGTGTACACTTTATATTTACATCTTTGAACAGGGGAATTCCGCCAAAGGACAGACTCACGTTGTTGGCACTAATCATACTGTGTTGTACACGTATCTGGAGGAAAATTCTACCGCCGGCGGTTTATCGGCCGGCGATCTGTCGACAACGGTCTAACGACAGGCTGCGTCAATCCACAGTCTGCCGCTTTATCTTCTTTGTTGAGGTCATTTCCATGGGCTCATCCAGGATGGTTGTCCGGGAGATGCGCTGGTAGCTCTGCAGCTGCTCCTTGTTGACCTCAGCGACAATGGCGCGAATCCGCTCTGCTATATCGGTTCCACTGGTACCATCGGCACCGCCGCCACTACCGGCAAAAAAGTCCTTGTCAGGATAGACCAGCGCCTCAATCTCTTCGCCCCCAAGAGGCCCCTCCGACGGATATCCCCGGACCATGATCTGGTCGATCTCTCCGTAGAGCTGAAAGGCGTTCTCGATCTCTTCGGGGTAGACGTTTTTGCCGCCTTCACCGACGATAAGGTTCTTTGCCCGGCCCGTCAGGTAGAGGTAGTTTTCCCGGTCCAGATAACCGACGTCACCGGTACGAAAAAAGCCGTCCTCGGTAAAGACTTCTGCCGTTTCTTCCGGCATTTCGTAGTACCCCTGCATAACCATAGGCCCTTTGACGATTATTTCGCCGACTCCCCGTTCATCGGGATCGAGAATTCTCATCTCGGCCTGGGGGATCACTTTTCCAACGCTGGTTTCCTTGTAGTGATCTTTTGGGTTGAGCGTCAAAATGGGCGAAGTTTCGGTCAGCCCATAACCCTGTACAAAGTCGATGCCCAACTGGTTGTACTGGCGAAACACCACCGGTGCCAGCGGCCCCCCTCCGGAAATGCAGATGCGGATAGACCGAAGAGACGCTTTTTCCAGAATAGAACCGAATAGAGACTTACCTGGGTTAATACCGGTAGTTTTCTTGATGAAGCCGCTGATCCACATAAGGCCGCGTATGAGGCCGTATACAACGACACCTTTCTCACGAATTCCCCGCATGATACCGTTGAGAAGTTTGTTGAAAAGCATGGGAACACCGAGGAACATCGTTACGTTTGCCGCTTTCAGATCGTGTAGAATCTGGCTTACAGCCATCCGTTTTCCGAAAACTGTTTCAGCACCGACGGAAAAACTCTCGATAAACACCGCCAGCATGCTGTAGCTGTGGTGAATCGGAAGGAGCGCATAGAAGACGTCGGTATGAAAGATATCGAGGTTTGCCTGGGAAAGAAAACAGTCCGACACGAAGTTGGAATGGCTCAACACCACCCCTTTAGGGCGCCCGGTGGTGCCGGATGTGTAGAGAATCGCCGCCGGCTCATGTTCTTTTGCCGGCTCGACAGGATAATCCCGATCTGCTTCAAGGGTGTAAATGTAGCGGTCCTTTGACGGTGCCAGACTCAGGACGTAGCCCACCCCTTTAACAGCACCGGGTTTGGCAAAATGGTCAAACCGCTCCTCATCGATCAACAGTACTTTTGCGCCGGAGGAGACGATGAGATTGGTCACCTCGCCATCATGCAGTTGGTAGTCTACGGGCACTACGACCGCACCGGCAAAGAGGACGGAAAGGTAGGCTATGGCCCACTGAGGGCTGTTCTTGCCGGACACCGCAACCCGGTCACCGTGTTCAACACCAACAGACCGCAAGTACTGAGAGAGGGCAATGATCTTTCGGTGAGATTCTCGGTAGGTCATGGAGACCCGTTCCGGCTCGTACACCGTAAAACAGGGTCTGTCGGGATAACGGCTGGTAGAAATCTCGAACAACTGTGGCAGGGTTGGCCAGGTACCGTCAAAATGGGAACCTCGAAATGTCTCGAGAAAATCCCAGGGCCGTGGAGTCTTTTCCGTTTTTGCGATCATCCTGCAAGTGTACTCCACTTCTCAGGTGAGGAAAAGGGCGCGCGTGTCCGTGTTGCCTCATCTAAAAATCTTACCATGGGTATCTGACTGCCTCATAAAGAATTCTTACCATGGTCAGTGATAAAAGAACCGTGAAAAGGTAAGTTTTGCTAGTTCTTCTCGGCGTATATTTTGAGCAACCGGGCCACAGCTTTGTCAACCAGTCGCTTCTGCTTCACGATGTGAATCTCCTTTGCTCTGCGGCGGAGCTCGTCTTTGACTTCGGATGAA
>JBAYPC010000113.1:0-7825 GCA_041677905.1 Alkalispirochaeta sp.
CAGAGTTTGCCCGGGACCGCCCAACCGGGTCTCACCGTCTCCGAGGACAATACCGTCATCTGAATCGGTGTCAGTTGTTCCTGAACCTTCCGAAGGTTCGGTACGTTTAGTCTCGTCTCCAGTGGTACCACCGATAGACTTGTTCACCGAGGGAAGGCGTTCTTTCGACCCTTTGTCGATGTTTCGGAGATGAGCCTTGTCGCGAACCGGTCGTTCTTCCTGTCGGTATTCCGAGTCATTTGTCTCCTCCGTCGGCGCGGTCGAAACGGTCTGGATACTCCTCAAATAGTCTCCAAAGGAGTTACCGTTTACCGGTGACGGAGGTTTCTGATCCGGTGCGTTTCGGGCACTCAGTTCAATACCGAATCCGCCGATTATCTGCACTCACATCACCTCCCGGGTTGATCTACAGGCCTGAGCGTCATCTTCCGCTGAATCTCCGCTGCCCGGTCGGCCGGGAGCCGTGCCAGCCAAACCGACACCAGGGATATCTCCCCGGCACTCTGGGCCAGCTCTTCGGTTACCCGAAGGGTGTCAATCAGCAACTGGTCGTCATATCCGGCCAGGATATTCACGGCGTCATCGGGTCGCATGCTCGTAAGATCACGCGAGTTTTGCTCAAGCACCGCTCTTCTATTTTCGTACCGTTGGAGCCTTTCATTAAGCGAAATCTCTCGTTCTTCTACCTCAAGGAGCCGATCTTCCAGTGTTTGCCCCTTTTCTTGCAGCGAAATCCGTTCATCTTCAAGAATTTTCCGAGACTGTTCGATTTCCGCTTCCCGCAGCTCTACCGCTTGTTGAAGTTTTTCCAGGCGTATTCGATCCATCAACATGATATCGTCCGGGTCCGCGGGCTGACCACGTTTGTCCACACCGACAACCCGAAGAACGGGTTGAAAGCGGTCTTTTATATCTATGAGTCCCAGATAGTCGAACCAGAGAAGTCCTCCGGCTATGAGAGCCAAAAGCAGAAGAACAAGCAGCAGGATCTGCGGTAATGCCCCGATTTTGCTGTATCGTACCGCCATGTTTTAGTTTCCTCCCCGGCTATAGATCTGTTGTGAAACTTCGTCAAGCCGATACTGCTCGTCCCGACGCTGCTCATACAAATGGTTCTTCTCTCTGCGATCTCGCAGCCGCTGCAGAACGTCGGCTTTCTGCTTCGCCACACCATAAAGCTCGGCCACGGACTCCCGTTCCCGCTCAGCTTCCAGCAGGCGCTGTTCAAGTCGTTTTATCTCAACACTCAGACGGTAGGCGTAGTCTTCAGTTGCCAGGCGCCAGGCAATATCATCCCGACCTACAGTCTCGGGCTGTGAACGGAGTGCCGCATGACGCCGCCGCTTTCCGTCGTCAATGGCGTTCTGAATCGCATTTCGTCTACCCGTTGCAGCTCCAAGCTCAAGACGCCGCTGTTCCTCTTCATGCCGCCGAAGATCGAGGATTGCCTGTAGTCGAAATCGGAATCTACGCATCACGATCCTCGCCGCTTTCGTTGTCGCTCTCGTTGTCACTTTCGGCCGCAAAGCCGGCTACTTCGAGCAGCATGCGGCGAGTATCCGCGAGAGATGAGTACTCCTCTATCTCCTGCTTGAGCATTTCATCTATCGCGGGACGCCGATCAATGGCCTCATCTATATCGGGGTTACTCCCGGCTGTGTAGATACCGGCATTTATGAGGTCTTCGGTATCCCGATACGTGGCGATATGCCGTCGAATCGTTCCCGCCGCCTTTCTGTGGGTGGGATCGCATATCCTCGTCTCGAGACGACTGACACTTCCGAGGACGTCTATGGCGGGATAGTGGTAGCGAGCGGCCAGATCTCTGCTTAAAACAACGTGACCGTCGAGTATACCCCGGACCGCATCCGAAACCGGCTCGTCCAGGTCATCACCTTCAACGAGGATGGTGTAAAATCCGGTAATTGTACCTCGTTCACTTGTACCGCACCGTTCAAGCAACTGGGGCAAGATCGAATCCACCGAAGGGGGAAACCCCCGAGACGCAGGGCCTTCACCCCGAGACAACCCTATCTCCCGCTGGGCCCGGGCAAAGCGGGTAACCGAATCGAACATCAGCAGCACGTCCCGTCCCTGATCGCGAAAGAACTCGGCTATGGCGGTAGCCACATACGCCGCCCGGAGGCGCGCCATGGCGGGTGTATCCGACGTGGACACAACGACCACACTGCGGGCCAGCCCCTCTTCTCCCAGATCATTTTCGAGGAACTCTCGTACCTCCCGCCCCCGCTCTCCGATCAGAGCTATCACGTTGATGTCCGCTGCCGTGTTCCGGGCGATCATGCCGATCAGTGTGGATTTTCCCACTCCACTCCCACTGAATATACCAAGGCGCTGCCCCTTTCCGGTGGGGACAAGTGCATCGATAGCGCGGATTCCCGTCTCCATCTGCTCCGTGATACGGCGGCGAGTGAGAACGTTCGGCGGCTTTGCCATAGCGGGGTAGTAAATCCCACTGCCAATTTCCCCCTTGCCGTCAATGGGTGCACCCGTACCGTTAAGAACACGCCCGAGGAGTTCCTCACTCACCGGGATATCCAGGGTCTGCCCCAAACCGACGACCGGATTTCCCACTTCAATACCTTCGGTAGCGGCATATGGTGAAAGCTGTACATAGCTGTCCCGGAGACCGACTACTTCGGCAAGAACGACGCGACCGGTACCTTCAATCACGATCTCACACAGTTCTCCGACCCGCGCCTGGGGCCCAAAACTCTCAATTTTCAGTCCTTGAACGGATTGAACCCGACCGATCTGCTTTATCGTTTCGGTGTGGTCTACCAGTGCCTGGTATTTCTCCAGAAATGCGACAGCCATGGTTTCTCCTCACCCCGTGCCGGAGACGCCGCCGGTACGGGGACGCGCCTTTATCGGTGTGATCTCCAGAATACGGTCTTCAATTTCTCGCAGCTGCGAGGCGATCCGGGCGTCAATTTCACCAAAATCGGTCTCTATAATGCACCCCCCCGGATCAACGGTGGAATCTTCGGCTATAGTGATGCTTTCCACCCGTTCCGCAGACTTGAGGATGTCTTTTTTGTGTTTTGTTGCAATGTCGATATCCGAAAGGTTGACCCGTACGATAACTTCACTTTTTTGTTGGAGCCGCTTCAGAGACTGGACGATGTTGTTGATCACAACGTTTTTCTGATTCTCGCTGATCACCTTCACGACTTTCTTGGCGATACTAAGGACCAGGTTAATCACCTGACCTTCACTCTCGGCGATGATTTCATTTCTGCGTTCAATGGCCTTCGAGAGGACGATATGAAACCGTTCTATGACGCGCCGGGCCTCTTCCTTACCGGCTTCAATGCCCGCTTCGCGTCCCTCTTCGTACCCTTTCCGCTGGGCTGCTTCACTCAGCCGGATACCTTCATCTCGGGCGTCCGCCAGGATCCTCTCCCGTTCCGCTTCGGCAGTGACTCTTGACTGCTCTGCCGCCGCTTCAGCATCTCTTTTTGCCTGATTGGTCTGTTCGGTCTTCTCCCGGATCTGGCGAAAAGCTTCCTCTTCCGCTTCCTGGATGATCGTCTCCGCCTCGCGTTTGGCGGCATCGATCATCGCCTGTTTTTCCGACTCCCAACCGGCCCGGAACTGCTCCGCTTCCCGGCGGAGCTGATCCGCAGTCGGTCCGGTATACTCATCGACTTCGTCCAGAGATTCGACCTCATCGACGACGACCGGCAGCGCCGTTCGGTGTCTTATCGGTTCAGGCGGCCTGAGGAAAACTTTGTGCTGTTTTAACTGCACCTCTGTGGAACGAAACACCTTCTTTCCCATAGATCACTCCAATCAAACGACCAGTTCATCCTCACCGGCTCGGGCGACGACGATATCACCGGATTCTTCCAGTTTTCTGATAATAGAGACGATTTTCTGCTGGCTCTCTTCAACGTCTTTCATGCGAATCGGCCCCATGTACTCCATATCGTCCTTCAACAACGCGGCTGCCCGTTTGGACATATTTCGGAATATCTTGTCCTGAACCTCTGTGTCCACCGACTTAAGCGCTTTTGCAAGTTCCGCGGTGTCCACTTCGCGGAGAACCTTCTGGATCGCCCGGTCGTCCAACATGACGATATCCTCGAAGACGAACATGCGCTTCTTGATCTCCTCGGCCAGTTCCGGATCTTCCTCTTCCAGATTTTCGATAATTCCTTTTTCTGTGGAACGGTCGACCAGGTTGAGTATCTCGACGATACTCTCCACGCCGCCGGCTACGGAGTAGTCTTCACTAGAAATTGATGCGAGCTTCTTCTCCAGAACTCGTTCAACCTCTCTGAGAGTTTCCGGAGAGGTCCGGTCCATGGTGGCAATCCGCTTGGCCACATCTGACTGAATTTCCTGTGGAAGGCTGCCGAGAATGACGCTTGCCTTCTGTGGCTCCAGGTAGGCGAGAATGAGTGCAATGGTCTGGGGGTGTTCCTGCTGGATGAAGTTGAGGAGATGGGTTGGGTCGGTCCGTCGGATGAAATCAAAGGGGCGCACCTGTAAACTGGTTGTCAGGCGGTTGATGATATCCACCGCTTTCTGCGAACCAAGGCTCTTTTCCAACAGTTCTCGGGCGTAGTCGATACCACCGGAGTTGATGAAGTCCTGAGCCATCATGAGTTCCTGGAACTCCTGAAGGACCGCCTCCTTCTCTGCGTTACCGAAGTTCTCCATCCGGGCAATTTCAAACGTCAGGGTTTCGATTTCGTCCTCTCTGAGGTGTTTGAAGATCTCGCTTGAAATCTCACTTCCCAGAGTAACCAGAAACACCGCTGCCTTTTGCCGTCCCGAGAGTTGCGTCTTGTTTCTCTTGCTTCCGCCCACAAGCTGGTCTGTCTGTTTGGCCATAGCCTATTCCTCCGTCAACCACGTCCGGATGAGCTGGGCAACATCCTCAGGATGCACCCGGGCTGCATTGATGGCCATTTCTTCCAGTTCCATGCGCGCCCGTTCTTCAACCGACATCTCGACTTCAGCGCTCTCCTCTTCCGCACTACGCAATGCCGCCTCCCGCATAGCCTGATGCTGCCGGGCGAGTTCTTCTTCGTGGAGGCGTCGTCGCCGTTCGATCTCCCTCGATATCAACCGGAACACGATAAACGAAACGAGAAGCGCCGCAATTCCGATCAAGACGTAGAGAACAATTATCTGGATTTGCCGCTGCCGCCGGAACTGTTCGTCCTCTTCCTTGAACTGGCTGGTCCGGTCAAACTGGATATGACGAACACTGACGGAGTCCCCCCGGTCGGGGTTGTACCCGATGGCGTGCTCCACCAGTTCCCGGGCGGCACTGAGTTCTTCAGGTTCTAACGGGATGTACTCCCGGACGATCGCACCGTCCGGTGCGATTTCCACTTCGCCCCGGTCGGTGTAGTTCCAGCGCCACACCCCGTCGATCGCGACGCTGGCGGTGATCCGTTTGATGGCGGGGCTCTTCTCTTCGTAGACCTTGCGGGAGTTGACCTCGTTGTTTATCCGTTCTTCGTCGTTTTTCCAGCGCCCGACCAGACCTTCCAGGTCGCGGTACACCGGGGGTGTTTGACCCTCCATGCCGGGGGGGCCCTCAGGGTTGAAACCGGTTCCTTCATAGCTTTCACCAATACGCTCAATCGACCGAGGAATGGAGAGAACGTACTCTGTTTCGTCAAAGGGGGTTCGGGGATTGTCTTCCACCGTAACGATCGGAAAGAACTCTTCCGTTTCCTCCGTACGTTTACCCATGTCCATGTCCACGTTGATGTTGACGACTTCTACCCGGCCTCGGCCGTAAATCTCGGACAGCGCCGAAACGATCGCCTCCGAGTATTTCTTCTCCTGCCCCCGAATTATCTCAAGCTCCCGCCGCGTGAGTTCAAGTCGATCAAACTCTTTGAAATTCTCAAAGTTATTAAGGGTAACTCCGCTCGGATCGGTAATGGTGATATTTTCGGGTGTGAGTCCTTCAACGGCGAACTGGATAAGTTTTTCGATTCCTTCGATTTTGGACCGGTTTTCCCGTATATCGCTCCGTGGTTTGGGGGTGATAATAACCGAGGCGGTAACGGGGTTCTGTTGGTCTGCAAACAGGCGTTCTTCAGGGATGACGATGGTCACACTGGCAGAATCGATATCGTCGAGGGCCCTGATATGCTGTTCCAGCTGCCGGGTAATGCTGCGTCGCAGGTTCACGTTCCGCTCAAAGTCGGTCAACGTCCAGCGCTCAATGTCGAAGAGTTCCCATGGATCTGTGCCCGAAGGGATCAAATCCTCCCGGGTGAGAATCGCCCGCATACGCTGGGCCGTATTTCGATCCAGGACCATAACAACGTTGTTCGCCGTGACCGTATAGGGAACCCCCTCCTGGTCCAGGCGAACGGTGATATCCGTCAGTTGCTGAGGGTCTGATATCGGCTGGCTGAGTAACGCCACCTGCGTTGGTGACGCACTGAACACCAGAAGCAGCACAACTCCCAGCACGGTTACGCCGATTATTCCGAAAAACGTCAGTTTTTGGGGCAGTTTCCACTGCGCCCACATCGTTTTCACCCGTTCAATAAGGCGTTGCAACGATTCATTCATGTTCCCCTCCCCCAAGGTTCAAATCAAAACCGTCTCCTGTTACCGCTGCCGATCGGTACAGAAAACCGTATTACCTGCCCTATCGCAAGTTGGTTATATCACGATACGCCTGTATCACTCTGTCGACAACGTTTTTGGTGATACTCAGCGACGTCGAAGCCTTTGCCGCGGCAATTGTCAGATCGTGCGGTTCAACAGAATCCGGATCGACAATCGCCTGAATGGATAGCTGTTCATGGGACATCTGCTGGGCGTTAACATCGTTGAGACTGCCGATCAAAGCGTCCCGGAACCCGACCCCTCCCACCTCCGGCTGCAGAGATTCCCGTCTACCGGGAAGATGCTGCTCGTGAGTCCGGTTAAGTGCCATCCGGTTGTTGCTCTGCCCTGCCGCGTTGGCTGAATTAAACATATCCATCTACTACCTTCCTATCTCCAGGGCCCGCTGAAACATCGACTTTGCACCGTTGATCACTGCCACATTGGCCTCATACGCTCGGGACGCATCAATCAGATCTACCATTTCGGTGACAACATTCACATTGGAGTACTCCACATAACCGGCTCGCGGACCGCTTTGAATGGCATCGGGGTGAGTTGGATCATAGACAAGCCGCAGTTCGGCGTCCATGTCCTTTTCTACCTCCGTTACCCGAACACCCCGTCCAACGCCGTTGTCCAACCGACCCGGTAGAAACGGTGTTCTCCATTCAGGTCCTTCTGTGCGGGGGCGCAAAATAACCCTGCTCCTCCGAAACGGTCCTCCTTCAGAGGTCCGGGTGGTATTTGCGTTGGCTATGTTGTCCGCAATGACATCCTGCCGTAACCTCTGGGCTGTCAGACCGCTTGCAGCGGTGTTGATACTTGAAAACATACCCATATTCTATCGTCCCCCCGTTTTAACGGTTTTCATCATTGCAGCACCAGGTTAATCCGCGCAAATGCGTCGGATACTGAACGCGTCATCAGCTGATAGGCCAGCTGGTTGTTCAACAGGTTCATCGATTCCACTTCGATATCAACGTTGTTACCGTTGTTTTTTGCCGTCGTCGTGAAGTCAAGAACGCGCCGTGGACGAACATCCCGATGATCCAGCGTCTTGGTAAAAGTCATATGTCGCGCGTCTGTTACCGCGGCGGTAAAACGGGGCTTTTCCCGTTCGCTGCGCAGCGCATAGGCCAGTCGGGATTCAAAGTTCACGTCGCTTCGTTTGAAGTTCGGCGTATTGGCGTTGGCGATATTGTCGGCGATC
>JBAYPC010000114.1:0-7818 GCA_041677905.1 Alkalispirochaeta sp.
CCATAAATTGCCACCGGAAACGTCTGGGAACGACACGTAATGGACCAGCGGGGAAACCTCCGGTCGATCGACTACCCCGACGGAACAAGCGAGCGCTGGGAGTACAATGGACAGGGACTCGCGACGACGTGGACAGATCGGAGAAACAAACGTACGACCTACGGTTACGACGCGCATGGGTACCTGAAGAGCGTGACCGATCCGGGAGGCGAGGTGTGGACCTTTGCACACGATGAAGTGGGAAACCGCCTCGCCGAGACGGATCCTTCAGGAACGACGGTGAGGTATGAGTACAACGCCGACGGCCATGTGACGGCGATCACCGACGAGCTGGGCCGGCGGGAGCGGCGGTATTACGACGACCGGAAGGACCTGATCAGGGTGGAAGACCGGAACGGCGAGGCGACAACCTTCACCTACGACAACCGGCATCTGTTGGTGGCGGTGACCAACGCGCTGGGGGAGACGGTGAGCTACGCCTACCGTGGTGACGGATTGATGCAGCAGAAGGTCACAGCCGGGAGGAGCACCTACCGCTACGAGTACGACGAGCGGGGAAACGTCCGCAGCCGGGAGCTGGTGGAGCTGGGGATCGTGACGAGGTATGCATATACGCTTCGAAATAACCTTGCGGAGGTGGTCGATCCGCTGCACCGCCGGACAGTTTTTCACTACGATGCCACAGGAAGGCTGGAGATGGTGAGGGACCCTCTGCAAAAGCCGACCCATTTTATGTATTACCCCGACGGGCGGCTTCACACCCGGCGTGACCCGGGGGGCGGGACGGTGGCGTACCGGTATGATGAGATGAACCGGGTGACGGAGGTGATCGATCCGTCAAACGGGGTCACCAGACTGACCTACGACGATGCGGGCAATCGGACGGGTGTGACCGACCCATTGGGACGAACGAAGAGCTACGGCTACGACGAGGTGGGGCGGCTGGAGACGATAAGGCATCCCGACGGCACGGTTGAGCGCTCCAGTTACGACCGGCGGGGGCTATTGATCTCTCACCTCGATCGGGGCGGCGGCGTGACAACCTACGAGTACGACGGAGCGTGGCGGATAACAAGCCGCACCGATCCGGCGGGCAGCCGGTGGGAATACGAGTACGACCGGGAGGGGCGGATAACGGCGGAGAGAGATCCCAACGGCGGGGTGACGAACCGGGAGCTGGATGAGATCGGGCGGATCCGTTTTATCACCGATCCGGCGGGGTATTCGGTGGGATATCGGTACGACCATCTGGGGAATGTGACGGCTTTCACCGATCAGTCGGGAGCAACCTGGCGCTTCCAATACGACGCTGCGGGGCGGCTGACCGGTGAAACCGACCCGTTGCAGGCGACCACAAGCTATTGGTACGACCGGGCGGGAAACGTACAGCGGGTAAGTGACCCCACCGGTCGGGTCACGGTATATGAGTATGACGAACTGAACCGCCTTGCGACCGAAGATCCTCCCGGCGGAGCGCGCTACACCTACCGCTACGATGAGGTGGGAAACCTCACGGAGATCGGGGATGCTGTGGGGGCTGTGTACCGTTATGGCTACGATCGGCTTGGCCGAATGACCGAAGAGGAGAACCGCCTGGGCGGTACGGCCCGGTATGAGTACGACGGGGTAGGGAACCTGGTGAGGGAGGAACGATTCAGCGGGGAGGTGATCCGGTATCGGTATGACCGGATGAACCGGCTGGTTCTGCGGGCGTTGCCGGAAGGGGATGAGCGCTACGACTACGACCGGAACGGCCGGATAACTGCGGCGGAGAATAGTGCGGCGGAGCTCACCTTTGGGTGGGACCCGGCGGGACGGCTGATGGAAAGCTACAACGCCACGGCAGGCCGGGGATTACACTACGAATACGACCGGGCGGGCAACCGGACGGCGATGATCTTTGACGGGGGCCGGCGGGTCGGGTATGCGTACGGTGTGCGGAATGAAGTGACGGCCCTCACCGATCCGGATGGACGGACAACAACCTTCGGTTACGATGCGGTAGGTCGGGAGGTGGAACGGATGCTCCCGAACGGTGTGACCACCGAGCGGAACTACGACCGCGCCGGGCGGGTGACGACGATCGCAACTCGGGGACGTGAGGGGAACATGGCGGGCCGGGTATACGCCTATGACCCGGCGGGCCGGATCACCGCCCGGGTGGATGAGAGCGGGGCGATCCGGGCCTACCGGTATGATGAAGCAGGACGACTTACAGCAGTCGCCTATCCCTACGGACGAGAGAAGATGCGTAACGACCTGATAGAGCGGATCAGGCTGGGGCTTCTGGAGCCGGACGGTGAAACCGAAAACGGCGGCGACACCACTTCTGGTGATAACGGCCCGCCCTGGAACCAACCGGGACCACCGCCGTGGACGAACAACGATAACAAAAAACGTGGCGACGGTGACACCATCGCAGACGCCGGTGACGATGATCTGATTCCCGACTGGCTGGAGCCGTATCTGACCGCCCCGCCGGAGGTGACGGCGGGAACGCGTCCTCTGGGACAGAACGGGACGGTCTTTGCCGAACGTCTCAGGCTGGAGCGGGGTGAAGCGGGTGTCCTGGTCGAAAGACTGCGGAAGATCGCCGTTGACGGAGCACGCCTTGCGCGTGACCAGTGGGTGTGGCAGGGACCGCCTCATCGAGGCGAGGAACGATCCTCTCATCCGCCGGGGCGAGCGACGATTTGTTTCATGACGTCCCGCCACAAATCGGTTTCCTCGATATCAGTGAAACCGGCGGCACGCAGGTTATCTATGGTGCGTCGATTGATATTGGCGCCATACAGATGGACCGGAATCGGGTTAAGAAAGTCCATGAGAGGTCCCAAAAACTTCCCCTCGCTTCGGACATGTTCAAGCATGAGAACCACGCCGTCGCTCTTGCAGACCCGTCGTATTTCCCGTAATCCGGTTACGGGGAGGGGAACGGAACAAAAAACGCACGTACTTACCACCGTATCGAAGGTATCGTCGGCAAACGTCAGGTTTTCCGCGTCCATTTCCATGAGTGTGACGTTATTGAGGTTCATCTCTTCCACGCGGTTACGCGCCCGGTCTATCATAGACGTGCTGAAATCGATCCCGGTCACGGCGACATCGCTTGGGTAGTAGGGGAGGTTCTTCCCCGTTCCGACTCCGATCTCAAGAACATTGCCCCGAGCTTTAGCAAGCAGGGCGCCCCGCCACTCGCTGAAGCGGCCTTCCATGGGGAATTCAAGAAAATCGTAGAGCGGTGCGATGCGATTGTACCGGTCTCGGATGGTGTTGTCGGGTTGTGGTTGCATAACGTGTTCCTCTCGAACTCACAATCTCACCTGATCGCCGGGACGTATTCCGTCCCGGCGAGAGACGAATTTTTTAGCGATCTAGTTCCCGGATCATGCGACGATACTGCCGACGCGATATTTCGCCGGCGGCATAACGGCGCTTCAGAACCTCGTCAGGCGAACCGTAAGGGATATTGTCGTACATCATATCGGGGTTACCCATAAGCCCCCATCCGCCGGTCATCAGACCACCCATCATGCCTGGCCCCATCATACCGGAGCCCATCATTCCACCGCCCATACCGAACCTTCCGGAATCGGAATATCCGCCGGTGAGATAGCGATAACCCATCCAGCGGTGAGCCGCATCCAGTGATTCCGAACCTCCTCCACCCATCATCTGGTCCATCCACCGGTGCTGCTCGGTATCCCGGACGTAGCTCTCCATGACGGAGTCACCCAGTATGATCAGCAGATCATCGGGAACGGTCGCCGGATTGATCGGGTCCTCGGCGTCAAGCCCCATGGTTGCCCTGATCTCCGCTATGACTTCGTCAAGGTCTTTTTCATGGTTATCCTCCGCTGCCCACCCGGTTAGAGCGACTGTAACCAGCAGTGCCAGTACAATTGTTGTGCGTTGTTTCATATACACCCCTTCTGTTCAACGTGTGATTGTGTCCGAATTTCGGTCATACGGACTTTCGTTGTTCAGAAGATACCAGAACTCTGTGACCGTCAGGTGAAGTGTATATTACGTTTGGGTTACACAGGTCCAGAGGTTCAGAATGCAGTCGCGTCGACGCCGGTATCGGAGGTGCTTCCGTCGATACTGACAAACACCTGGTGGGGAAGACATGCGATCCACTGGCCGGGAACGGTGATCGTTCCCATGGACATGCAGATTTGTTGGGGGCAGTCCGATGTAACAACTCGTACGCCGGCCTCGCCGATGGTGATCACGCACGTGCCGTCCTCTGCCAGAGGCTGTACGGTGCGCGGCTGGTCGAGGGGATAGAGAAACGTCGTGCTGTTCGCCTCAATGCGTACAAATATAGCTGTGGAAGGCGCGGCGTATAGACCAACCGTAAGTACCGTCACCGCGATGGCGGCGATACCGATTATCGCCACGTCCCCCGGTTTGAGGGTGTGGACTAATACACCAATCGCTGCACGTATTTTATGGCGACGGCCGCGTCGTCCGGCAGGCGGACTTTTCATTGTATTACTGTACTACTCCAGGTCGCATCGCCACAACACCCCCACCCCCGGGGGGTGTTGACACTTAACGATGCTATGATTACCTTGAAAAAATCACGGCACTGAATAGGCGCTGTGGCAGCGGCCTGGAATGCCGCACAGATCAATGAGCTGGTGTTGAGTTCTCGGTTGATCATTTATAGGAGGTTGTATGGGACTACTGCTGTTACTTACCGTCGGCGCAGTCATCTATATGTTTTTGAGGGATACCCGGGCGGGCTCATCTCATTTCGTTTTCGGTGAAACCCGGCGGTCGTCTCTGGATATCGCGCGGGAAAGGTACGCCCGCGGTGAAATAGACCGGGAAGAGTTTCAGCGCTTGGTGAAAGACCTGTCCCGAGGACAAAAGGAGCAGTACAATGAGTAACGAACACAACCACGATCATCACGATCATCACGATCACAACGAACATCACAGGATGATGATCAGAGATTTCAAGAAGCGATTCTACATCACCCTGGTGCTTATGCTTCCGGTTCTGGCGCTGTCTCCGCTGATTCAGGAGGCGCTGAGGTTCTCCTTCGCTTTTACCGGCAGCAGTTACCTCGTATTCGGACTTGCGACGGTCATCTTTTTCTACGGCGGTTGGCCCTTCCTTTCGGGTCTCGTTGAGGAGCTTCGCGAAAAAACCCCGGGAATGATGACGCTTATCGGGTTGGCGATTACCGTTGCCTACGTCTACAGCGCGGCGGTGACCTTTGGCCTTGATGGGACACCTTTCTACTGGGAACTGGCAACGCTGATCGCAATTATGCTTGCCGGTCACTGGATCGAGATGGCCTCGATACTCGGCGCGTCGTCGGCGCTGGAGAAGCTGGCGCAGCTCATGCCGAGTGTGGCGCACCGCAAACGGGGCGATGAAGTTGAAGATGTCCCCCTTTCGGAGATCAAGAAGGGCGATGTTCTTGTCATCAGGCCGGGTGAGAAAGTTCCTTCCGACGGTGTTGTTGTTCGCGGCGGCAGTTATATCGACGAGTCGATGCTGACCGGTGAGTCCAAACCGGTCCGAAGAGAGGAGGGGGCAAATCTGATCGGTGGCTCGATCAACGGCGACGGCTCCCTGGAACTCCGCGTCGAGAGCGCCGGTGAGGATTCCTATCTTTCCAAAGTGATAGATATGGTCCGGGAAGCCCAGGCGGCCAAATCAAAGACCCAGAACTTCTCCGACCGCGCAGCGTTCTGGCTGACAATCATCGCAATCACCGTCGGTATCGTCACCCTGGTGACGTGGCTTCTCGTTGGTCGGGATCTCCAGTTTGCCATCGCCCGGATGGCGACGGTTATGATCATCACCTGTCCTCACGCCCTCGGGTTGGCGATCCCGCTGGTCGTAGCCCAGTCGACGGCGAAATCGGCTCAGGCGGGGCTACTGATCCGTAACCGCACCGCCTTTGAAAACGCGCGCAAGATCACGACGGTCCTCTTTGACAAGACGGGAACACTCACCAAGGGCACCTTTGAAGTTACCAGCATAGACGTTCACAACGACGACTATGACCAGGACAAGCTCATCGCCTTTGCAGCGGCGCTGGAAGTTCAATCGGAACACCCCATCGGAAAGGGCATTGTCACCCGGGCGAATCACGACGATATCACTATCGCCTCAGCCGACGACTTTGAGTCGATCACGGGGAAGGGTGTGACTGGGACCGTCTCGGGTCGGCAGGTTGCCGTGGTGAGTCCCGGCTACCTGAGAGAACAGAACATATCGATCCCGGAAGAAGCGGATCACAAAGGTGGTGTCACCCGGGTATTTGTCCTGGTCGACAGCGTGGTGGCGGGCTCTATCGCCCTGTCGGACACGATCCGCCCGGAATCGTATCAGGCGATCAAGGCGCTTCACAACCGGGGTATCAAATGCTGGATGCTTACCGGCGACAACAAGGAGACCGCCGAGGCGGTCTCAAACGAGCTTGGTATGGACGGGTTCTTTGCAGAGGTTCTTCCCGATGAGAAACAGGCGAAAGTGAAGGAACTGCAGGATAAGGGTGAGTACGTTGCAATGACCGGTGACGGCGTCAACGACTCTCCGGCACTGGCTCAGGCCCAGATCGGTATTGCCGTTGGGTCCGGGACAGACGTGGCGGCGGCTACTGCGGATATCATTCTGGTTAACTCAAACCCCCTTGATATCACCGCCCTCATCCTCTTTGGACGGGCAACGTACAACAAGATGGTGCAAAACCTGATATGGGCTACCGGGTACAACGTGGTGGCGATCCCGCTGGCTGCGGGAGTCCTGTACTCAGCAGGAATAGTACTGTCTCCGCAGGTAGGTGCGATTCTGATGTCCATATCGACGATTGTGGTGGCGATCAACGCACGATTGCTGCGAGTGAAAAAAGAAGAACTGACGGAGGCAGCATGATGCATGGATTTGGCTGGGGGAACGGTATGATGGGCTGGGGTTTTGGCGGCGGGATCGTCTCTATCCTGGTGATTGTTCTGTTGGTAGCCGGCGGTGTTCTCCTCTTTCGGTGGGGCTCCGGAACTAACGGCGGTTCGCGGCTAAGCGGAGGACGGTCTGCGATCGATATCCTCAAAGAGCGCTACGCCCGGGGTGAGATCAGCCGTGAAGAGTACGAAGAGATGAAATCGGATATTGAGGACAAGAGATGAAGAAGATGAGACGAATATTTTGGGTAGTCGCTGCTGCGGCTATGTTGGCCACACCGCTATGGGCACAGGAAGAGGCTCACGGTCGGGACGTATCCGTGATTGTGGCCGAAATTAAAGCCGAGCAAGACGTCAAACGGCTATCGGAGATCAATCCCGATGCAGTTGACCCCAAGCTTCTTGAAGAATTGGGGGACGCAGTCATGGCGCTGACAATCGCCGACGAAGAGCAGCACCGGTGGATGGACCGTATGATGGGCGGCGAGGGCTCCGAGCAGCTAAGCTCGGCCCACCGGTGGATAGGGTACAATTACCTCCGCAACGACGGTACAACTTCCCAATGGGGTCCCGGAATGATGGGCTACGGCGGGATGATGGGCCCGGGTATGATGTGGGGCCATGGCTGGGGCCGCGGGTGGAACAGCGGGTGGAACCCGACGGGCCGGATGGTCCCATGGGCAAATCCCTGGATGAATCCCTGGGTGTGGGGCTTTGGAATCGTCCTGCTTGGCGCAGTGATTGCGGTTGTGGTCGCCCTTATCCGTCGGCGCCGATTCGGCCACACCGGCGGTGGGTCATCCAGATCGATGGATATACTCCGCGCCCGGTACGCCCGGGGAGAAATTAGCCGGGACGAGTTTCAGAAAATTCGGGAGGACCTGCGGTAAG
>JBAYPC010000115.1:0-7814 GCA_041677905.1 Alkalispirochaeta sp.
AATCGGCTGGTCCGCCCGGCTCATGGAGAAGTATCTCAACGCCGAAACGGCAGGCTACCTCGCCGACCGTTACCGGTGCAAAGGCGTGCACCTGTACCTGAACTCGGGGACGCCCCGGATAGAACACACCGGTTCGGAGTTTGAAGTCGTCGCCCCAAACATGGCCGCCCCGATCCGCACCGAACTACTCGTCTTCACCGCCGGGGTCGAACCGCGCACAGAGCTCGCCCGCGCCGCCGGTCTTGACGTGAACGAAGGCATCCTCGTCGGTCCGGACCTGCGCACATCGGACGACAACATCTTTGCAGCCGGCGACGTGGCGGAACTGCGCAGTGGTCTCAAGACACACCTGTGGCGCAACGCCCTGGAACAGGGCGCCGTCGCCGGAGCAAATGCAGCGGGGGCGGATATCCACTATCACCACGTCCCGTTCCGGGTGAAGTGTGAGGTCTTCGGGCACTACTTCTTTTCACTGTCCCGGCCGTCCGACTTCGACGACCCGGCCTGTGATATGCGAGAGTACGACGGCGGCCGCTACGTCTGCGCCTACCTCAAGGACGGCCGGGTCCAGGGCGTTATCATGCAGGACGACAAAGAAAACCAGAAGCGTTACATGCAGGCCGCCAACGAACGGTGGGAACTCGCCCGCTTTGAATCTGAGTTCAGCCTATAGTCTGTTAATCCCGTTAATACCGTTGATCGCTTCCATTTCGGCCAGGTCATACGGCGTCGCCTGATAGACAAAGTAGTTCAGCCAGTTGACAAAAAGCAGATGAGAATGGGCCCGCCACGTCGCCACCGGCGGCAGGTCCGGGTTATCCCCCGGAAAGTAGTGCTTCGGAACCGCCGTTTTCAGTCCCTTCGCCAGATCCCGCCGGTATTCCACCGCAAGGGTGTCCGCATCGTATTCAAAATGTCCGGTGATAAAAATCTGCCGCCCCTCATATGCGGAAACCACGCACACCCCGGCGTCGTCGGACGATGCAAGCATCTCCAGCTCTCGCCGCGCCTCAATATCCTCCAACCGGACGTCGGTGTACCGTGAATGGGGTACGGGAAACCGCTCGTCAAAACCGCGAAAGAGGGGGTTGTTGTCGTCCAGACGCCGGTGATCAAAGACGCCGAAGAGTTTCGCCCCCAGGGGGTATTTCTGAATGCCGTAGTGGTGGTACAGGCCGGCCTGAGCCCCCCAGCAGATGTGCATCGTCGAATAGACGTTCCGGCGGCTGTACTCCATGATCGCGGCCAGCTCATCCCAGTAGTCGACATCTTCAAAGGGAATCGTCTCCACCGGCGCTCCGGTGATGATCATGCCGTCGTACCGCCTCTCCCGGATCTCATCCAGGGACGTATAAAAACGGTCGAGATGTACGGGATCCGTATTGCGCGACTCGTGGGAGACCGGGTGTACCAGGTCGATGTCCACCTGCAGGGGAGTATTACTCAACAGCCGCAACAGCTGCGTTTCCGTGGCAATTTTAGCGGGCATCAGATTTACAATCACTATCTTCAGCGGCCGAATATCCTGCGTCTGAGCCCGCTCTTCGGTCATGACAAAGATCTTCTCCCGTTCAAGAAGCTCTCGTGCGGGCAATGCGTTGGGAATATTAATAGGCATGCAGTTACCTCCGTAAATAAAATCGCCCCCGACCGTACATGCCGGGGGCGACGGACGAAGGCGGCGGGATTATGGCTTGGACATCATCATAACGTGAAAAACCATACCGGAAAGATAATAAAACATGCCGATCAACGCAACCTCCGGCCGCAACCGGAGGCAGCGTTTTTTAATTTTTGCGTCCGTCAGAAGTGAATTGCCCATCCCTCCGACGCCCGAGCTCCTTCCATGACAGCCTCCGAAAGGGTTGGGTGGGCGTGGATCATGGTGGCGATATCTTCTGGTAACAGCTCGGCCTTTTTGGCCAGCAGCAGTTCGTGAATCAGTTCCGTTGCGTTATGTCCCACAACGTGTCCGCCCAGAATCTCCCGGGTTTCCTTGTCCAGAACAAACTTGACAAAACCGTCACTCTTTTCAACGGCTACAGACTTGCCCGCTCCGCGGTACGGAAACATCGCCGCTTCGTAATTCCGGCCCTGTTCTTTTGCCGCTTTTTCGGTGAGACCAAAACTACCGACCTCGGGGTCGCAGTATACCGCCGACGGTATCAGATCCGGGTCGATTTTCGGTTCCGGATTGCGACCGGCCATGTGTTCAACCGCTATTTCCCCTTCCTTGCTCGCTACGTGGGCCAAAAGAGGCGATTCCACCACATCCCCAATGGCGTATACACCCGGTACGGACGTCTGGTAGTAATCCCCAATCGTGACAAAACCTTTCTCCGTTGTTACGCCGATAGTCTCCAGACCCAGGTCTTCGGTGTTGGGGCTCCGACCGACGGCGACCAGAATCTTGTCGGCGCTGAGGGTCTCTTTAGAGCCGTCCGACTTCTCCACCTCCAGCTTGACGCCCTTCCCCTTTGTATCCAGAGAGGTTGCCTTTGTTCCGGTATAGGTCTCAATTCCGTACCGCTTGAATACCTTTGCAACCACGTCTACCACATCGGAATCTTCCAGCGGCAGCAGCTGGTCAAGCATCTCCACCACCGTCACCTCGACGCCGAAGGCGTTCATGACGTACGCAAACTCCATACCGATTGCCCCTGCCCCCAGAATTATCAGTTTCTTCGGCAGTTTTTTCATATCCAGGATATCCCGGGAAGAGAGGACTTTGTCACCGTCAAACGCAAAGGCCGGAATCTCCCGTGAGCGGGAACCGGTGGCGATCAGTACGTTTTTTCCGGTCACCGTCTTCTTTCCATCCACCGACACTTCATGAGCACTGGTGAACTTTCCCGTACCCTCGATGTAGTCAATCTTGTTTTTCTTCAACAGCGACTGCACACCCTTTGAAAGCTTGGACGCGGCATCTCGGGACTTCTTGTGGACCTTGCTGTAGTCCAGGCCACTCGCATCTACAGTCACACCGATTTTTTTGATGTCGTCGACGCCGTGCATCAGCTCTGCCTGGTGAATCAGCGCTTTTGAGGGAATACAACCCCAGTTGAGACACACGCCGCCGGGAGCGTCTTTTTCTATAACGGCAGACTTCAGGCCCAGTTGTGACGCCCGGATCGCAGCTACGTACCCGCCGGGGCCGGCACCAATTACCAGCAGATCATAATCATATTCAGCCATATTGTTATTCCTCCTATACTAAAACATCATCCGGACAGGCTCTTCCATTAACTTCTGCAGTTCCGTGAGGAACGAGCCGCCGGCAATCCCGTCAACGACACGGTGGTCACAGGAGAGGGTCATCTTCATGATCGACGCCACCCCTATAGAACCGTCTGCTTTCACAACTGGGGTTTTCCTGGTTGCACCAAGTGCCAGAATGGCCGATCCCGGCGGGTTGATAATAGCGGTAAACTCTTCAACGCCAAAGGAACCGAGATTGCTGATGGTAAACGTCGCTCCGGTGTACTCTTCCGGCATCAACTTACCGTCCCGGACTTTTTGGATAAGTTCCTGCAGCTCCTTGTCGATATCCTGAACCCCCCGATTACCGCAGTTGCGGACCACCGGAGTTATCAGACCGCTCCCCAGATCAACGGCAATTCCGATATCGATGCTGCCGTACTGTACGATCTTGTCACCCTGCCAGGATGCGTTGATGTGCGGGTGCCGTTTGATCGCTTCAGCGGCAAATTTGATGAAGAAGGCGTTCAGGGAGACTCTGTAATCCAGACTGTCGTTCAGGTGCTTTCTGGCGGCAACGACGTTCTCCATGGCTACCGACGCTTTCACGTAGTAGTGGGGTGCCGAGTACTTGCTCTCACTCAACCGTCGGGCAATCACGGCGCGTACACCCGCTACCGGAATTTCTTTGTCCCCCGCAACGGGAGCCGCTCCGGCAGCCCCGACACCGCCGGTGACGACCGACGCTGAAACACCGCGGAACTCCTCGATATCCCGTTTCACAATGCGCCCATCCGGACCGCTGCCGGTCAACAGTGACAGGTTGATGTTCCGGTCCGCCGCCAGTTTTATCGCAAGGGGGCTCGCCTTGATACGCTCACCGTCCGCCCGCTGCGGCGGTGCCGCCGAGGGTGACGAAACCTGCCCGGCTGCCGGTTTTTTTGCCGCCCCGGGCTGATCGGCGTCCGTCTTCTTGTCGGTCCCGTCGGAATCATCGGCGCCACCGGAATCGGCGGCCGCCTCGGCGGCCGGCGGAGAATCTTCTTTTTTATCGGAATCGCCGCCCTCAGCTTCAGCTTCTTTGACCAGCGAGGCAATATCCTCATCTTTTTCCCCAATGATCGCTATGGTCTGCCCCACCGTAGCGGACTCACCTTCACCGACTATGATCTTCAGGAGAGTTCCCTCCTGAGTCGCCTCGTAGTCCATACTCGCCTTGTCGGTTTCAACCTCACACAGGACGTCACCCGCGGCGATTTCATCTCCTTCTTTTGCATTCAAACTGGTGATCAAGCCGTCTTCCATAGTCGGAGAGAGAGCTGTCATAGGTATTTTTTCTGCCATGTATCCTACTCCTTGTACGTGACCCGCTTTACCGCAGCGATAATCTTGTCAACCGACGGCTGCACTGCCAATTCCAGTGTGTGGTTGTACGGCATGGGGACGTCTTCGCTATGTACAAATTCCACCGGTGCATCGAGATCGTCAAAACAGTTGCGTGCTACGAGCCACCCCACGTGGGAGCCCACACTTGCCATCGGCCAGGACTCGTCGATAACGACGGCTCTGTTTGTCTTGCGGACGCTCCGGTAAATCGTCTCTTCGTCCAGAGGTCGCAGACTCCGCAAGTCCACTACCTCGGCGTCAATTCCCATCTCGGCCAGCCGGTCCGCCGCTTCAAGAACCATTCGCACCGGCTTGCTGTGGGCGATAAGGGTGACGTCTTTTCCGGTCCGTTTGATGTCGGCTTTCCCAAAGGGAATCAGGTATTCTTCCTCGGGAACCTCTCCGGTCCAGTTGTAGGCCATCTCACTCTCCAGCATGATCACCGGGTTATCGTCCCGAATCGCCGTCTTGAGCAGCCCCTTGGCGTCATAGGGCGTAGACGGGGCGATGACTTTCAGTCCCGGCACGTGGACGTAGTAGCTCTGCAGCGCCTGGGAGTGCTGGGACGACAGGTACTCCGCCGGGCCGTTGGCGCCGCGAAACACGACCGGCACTTTCAGCTGCCCACCGGACATGTGCCGCAGTTTGGCGGCGCTGTTCACCACTTGATCCAAAGCAAGCAGCGCAAAGTTGAAGGTCATCCACTCTACAATGGGGCGCAGACCGACGGACGCCGCACCCACGGCCAGGCCGGTAAAACCCAGCTCCGCAATGGGGGTGTCCTTGACACGTTTATCCCCGTACTTGTCCAACAGCCCTTTACTCACCTTGTAAGCGCCGTTGTACTCACCCACTTCTTCACCTATGAGAAACACATTCTCATCCCGAGCCATCTCCTCGTCCATGGCCTGGCGAATTGCCTCTCTCATCTGTATTTCAGCCATTCTTGTCTCCTTTCGCTCCAGCCTCAGGCCAGGATGTCTTCATACATCGTATGAAGTGCCGGCTCTTCGCTCTTGTCGGCGAAATCTACCGACTTCTGGACGATATCCTTGATTTCGTTATCCAGCTCTTTAAAGGCCTCCTCAGTCAGAAGCTCGGCTTCTATGAGCTGGCTTTTCAGCTGGACGATCGGATCCTGTTTCTTGTACTGCTCCAGTTCATCTTTGGTCCGGTACTTTGCCGGATCGCTGATGGAGTGCCCTTTGTACCGGTACGTCTTAAGATCCACCAGACAGGCCGTTCCCGTTTTTCGGACTTCATTGGCGATCTCCTTCAGGTCTTCGTAAACATCCAGGAAATCCATCCCGTTTACCACCTTTCCCGGTAAATCGTAACCGGCCGCTTTTACCGAGAAATCCTGGACACTGGATATCCGACGAGCCGACGTCCCCATACCAAAGTGGTTGTTCTCAACGATATACACGATCGGAAGGTTCCATATCTTCGCCAGGTTGAGACTTTCATGGAACGCGCCCTGATGAATTGCGCCGTCCCCGAAGAAACAGAGGGTCACGCCGCCGTCTTCGGTGTACATCTGCTTAAAGGCGACCCCCGTTGCAATCGGAATCTGGGCGCCGACGATACCGTTTCCGCCCAAAAAATGGCGCTCCGCATCAAAGAGATGCATGGACCCGCCTTTCCCACGGGAACAACCGGTAATTTTTCCAAAAAGCTCGGCCATGATGCTGTCCGGAGTCATACCCACCGCCAGCGCATGTCCATGGTCTCGATATGAGGTGAGGATGTAGTCTTTCTTCAAATCCAGGGCGGCAACCGAACCAACGGCAACCGCTTCCTGACCGTTGTAGAGATGCAGAAATCCTCCGATTTTTCGCAGGCCGTACATCTGGGCGGACTTTTCTTCAAACCGTCTGATCAGGACCATATCCCGCAGCGCCTTCATCAGAAACTCAAGGTCGGATTTTTTAACATCAGCCATATCAGATCTCCCTACGCCGTTGCGCTGTGGTGCTCGCCCTTAAGCGGCTGGTAATAATCAACCCGCTCAACGATCGTCTCTATGACGACAAGGTCGGTTTCATCGGGATTGACCTTCCAGAACGTCGACAGGTGCGGTCCGATCGCCTCCAGCACATCAGATTTCAGGGTAGGACTGTCGATGATCGTCGCCTTACCAGTCACCTCAACGACTTCATCAAGTGACCTGGTCTGGATGAGCCAGGAAACACGGTCGTTTTTTTGAATATGCGCGACCTTCCGAAACCCCGGGGCGGTAACGGTATACAGTGCGCCCGCTTGCCCCCTCAGTGTCGTCGGGGTCATCCAGCGGGTGGATGGACGACCTTTTTCGTCGACCGTCGACAGAATCGCCGCATGTGATCCATCCAGTATGCGGTCCACCGCATCCAAGAGTGCTTTCAACTCCATTTAATTCCTCCTAGAATTTGTACGAGTGTTTGGATTCTTCATTATTACATCTACAATGTAATAAAACGTTCCCGTTTTGTAACCTCGTTCAGGTGATTGTCGGTGTAATTGTTGAGTAAAATGACTGTACATTCCCGAATACCCTTTGTTATATTGTCAGCGGGTTACTATAATTATGTATCTATAAAACGACTGATAAAATCAGTCACGTTCAGGAGGGCTTGTGTTTCAGAAACAGGATGTCATGCGACGGGTCGTCTTCTCGTTGGTTCCTTTGTTTCTGTTTGCGACTTTTCTCTACGGCTGGCGGGTTGTTGTTACGACGGCTCTCGTTTTTGCCCTCGGCATTGGTACGGAGTACCTTTTTGAGAGAAATCGTAAAAAGAAAGTAAGTGAAGCAGTACTGGTCACAAGTGCGTTGTACGCCTTGTCATTACCCCCGGCTACCCCGCTGTGGATAGCCGCCATCGGCATAATCTTTGCCGTTGCAGTCGGTAAAAGTATATACGGTGGATTCGGGCGCAACATATACAACCCGGCCATAACAGGTCGTCTTTTTGTATACCTTACCTTTCCCACCGTTCTGACGACGGCGTGGATGGTGCCGGCCATGGTCGATATCGCCGGCGGTCTGGGACTGACCAACGCCTTCGGGACTTCCGGTCAGATCGCCGTTGATACCATCACCGCAGCTACGCCCCTGGCAGTTATGCGTACCGGCGAGGTTCCCAACCTGTGGAATCTCTTCTTTGGATTCAGGGGCGGGTCCATGGGTGAAAGCAGCACCCTTCTTATCCTCATAGCCGCCGTCTACCTCATCCGTACCAAGACGGCCAACT